>NZ_JBEYXK010000193.1:0-5520 GCF_040645035.1 Streptomyces sp. NPDC046876
GCTCCGCGCCCGGTGCGCTCAAACGCCGCGCGGGCTGGATTGTGCCGCTGCGCGGCAATTCCAGCCCCGCCGGCGTTTGAGGCGCGGGGTCCGGGGCGGAGCCCCGATCTTTGGCGGGTCCGGGCGGAGCCCGGTTTCGGGGAGGGGCGGGGAGGGGACAGGCTCCGCGCAGCGGCGGGGGCGGGACGGCGGCGGCTTCGTTCCGCGGGCCGGGACGGCGACGGCCCCCTGGGCCGGATGGCTCAGGGGGCCGGGGGGCCGCGGCGGTAGCCGCAGGACGACCGCAGAGATCAGAGGTTGCCGCGCTTGGCCTGCTCGCGCTCGATCGCCTCGAACAGCGCCTTGAAGTTGCCCTTGCCGAAGCCCATCGACCCGTGCCGCTCGATGATCTCGAAGAAGACCGTCGGGCGGTCCTGCACCGGCTTGGTGAAGATCTGCAGCAGGTAGCCGTCCTCGTCCCGGTCCGCGAGGATCTTCAGCTCGCGCAGGGTCTCGATCGGCACGCGCGTGTCGCCGACCCACTCGCCCAGCGTGTCGTAGTACGAGTCCGGGGTGTCGAGGAACTGCACGCCGGCGGCCCGCATCGACCGCACGGTGGCGACGATGTCGTTGGAGGCCAGCGCGATGTGCTGGACGCCGGCGCCGCCGTAGAACTCCAGGTACTCGTCGATCTGCGACTTCTTCTTCGCGATCGCCGGCTCGTTGATCGGGAACTTCACCTTGAGGGTGCCGTCCGCGACGACCTTCGACATCAGCGCCGAGTACTCGGTCGCGATGTCGTCGCCCACGAACTCCTTCATGTTGGTGAAGCCCATGACCTTGTTGTAGAACGCGACCCACTCGTTCATCCGGCCGAGCTCGACGTTGCCGACGCAGTGGTCGATGGCCTGGAAGGTCCGCTTGGCCGGCGGCTCGACCATCGGGGCGACGGAGACGTAGCCCGGCAGGTAGGGGCCGGTGTAGTTCTTCCGCTCGACCAGCGTGTGGCGGGTCTGGCCGTAGGTGGCGATGGCGGCGAGGACGACGGTGCCGTTCTCGTCGGACACCTCGTACGGCTCGTCCAGGCCGCGGGCGCCCTGCTCGACGGCGTACGCGTAGGCGGCGCGCGCGTCGGGGACCTCGATGGCGAGGTCGACGACGCCGTCGCCGTGGTCGGCGACGTGCTCGGCGAGGAAGCGGCCGCGGTCCGTGGTCGCCTTGATGACCGAGGTCAGGACGAAGCGGGCCGAACCGTTGGTCAGCACGTAGCTCGCCGTCTCGCGGACGCCGTTCTCCGGTCCGGAGTAGGCCACGAGCTTCATGCCGAAGGCGGTCGAGTAGTAGTGCGCGGCCTGCTTGGCGTTGCCGACGGCGAAGACGACCGCGTCCATGCCCTTCACCGGGAAGGGGTCTGCCTCACGCGCGGTGTGCGGGGTTTCCAGGTTCACCAAAGACTCAGTCATGAGCGCAGAGTCCCGCCGATCCACAAGCTGCGCAATAGTTTCCTGTTCTGCTGTACAAGCTGCACAGCCCGGCCGCAACATTGCTGAAACATCTGTGCAGGATGACCACTCCCGGGGCGACACTGGACAACGCGGAGGAATAAACCCATGGGCATCGACGAACTGGACGGCCGGCTCATCGTCCTGCTGGCCCGGGAACCGCGGATCGGGGTGCTGGAGGCCTCGCGGCGGCTCGGCGTGGCGCGCGGCACGGTGCAGGCGCGGCTCGACCGGCTCCAGTCGAACGGGGTGATCCGCGGGTTCGGCCCACAGGTCGATCCGGCGGCGCTGGGGTATCCGGTGACCGCCTTCGCCACGCTGGAGATCAAACAGGGCCAGGGCGCCGACGTACGGGCGCACCTCAGCGGGGTGCCGGAGGTGCTGGAGCTGCACACGACGACGGGGCACGGGGACATGCTGTGCCGGCTCGTGGCCCGGTCCAACGCCGATCTGCAGCGGGTGATCGACCGGGTGGTGGCCTTCGACGGGATCGTGCGGGCGTCGACGGCGATCGTGATGGAGAACCCGGTGCCGCTGCGGGTGATCCCGCTGGTGGAGCAGGCGGCGCAGGAGGGCTGAGATCCGGAGGAGCGGAGGGCCGAGTTCCAAAGGAAGCGTTGCAAAGAAACCCTTGCAGAGGTTTCTTTGCATCTCTACTGTGGAGGCATGCCCGAAGAGCCGGAAACCCCGGAAACCCAGGAAGTGCCGAAAGCCACCGAAGCCGCGCAGCCCCCGCAGGTGCGGACGCTCGACGCCCGCTCCCTGCGCGGCCTCGCCCACCCCCTGCGCATGCGGCTGCTGGCCGCGCTGCGCCAGGACGGGCCGGCCACCGCCTCGCAGCTGGGCGAGCGGCTCGGCGAGTCCAGCGGCGCCACCAGCTACCACCTGCGCCAGCTCGCCGCGCACGGGTTCGTCGAGGACGCCCCGGAGCACGGCAAGGGCCGCGAGCGCTGGTGGCGGGCGACCCAGGAGTGCACGCAGTTCGACGAGTCGCTGGTGTTCTCCGCCGACCCCGAGACCCGCGGCGCCGCCGACGTCTTCCTGCACGAGATCGCCACGATCCACGCCCAGGAGGTCAACGGCTGGCTGGGCCGCGCCGACGCCTGGCCCGTCGAATGGCGGCGTGCCAGCGACCTCAGCGACTTCACGCTGCGGCTGACCCCGGAGCAGTCGCTCGAACTGGTCCGCAGGATGCACGAGTTGGTGCGGTCCTACAGCGACCTGCCGCAGGCCGAGGGTGCCGAGACCGTCCGCGTCCACACGCACGCCTTCCCGCGCCACTCCGGCGAATAGGCCCACCGGCCCACCGGCCCCCCACCTTCGCCTCCCTTCCCGACACCCCGTAGAAGGAGTCCTGCCATGCACGCCTTCACGCACGACGAGATCCAGGCCGGGTACGCCACCCGGACCCACGCCGCCCGCACCGCCGAACTGGCCGCCGAGGCCGCAGCCGCGAGCCTGGCCCGGGAGGCCGCCGGGCCCCGCGCGCCGTTCGCCCCCGCCCTGCGCATCCGGATGGGCGAGGCCCTGGTCCGCACCGGCCGCCGGCTGATGGCCCCCGTGGAGGCCGCCCGTCTGCACACGCGGGCCGCGGGATGAGCAGAGGGCCCCTCGCCGCCGTCCTGACCGCCAACACCATCTCGACCGCCGGAAGTTCACTCACCCTGATCGGCGTCCCGTGGTTCGTCCTGCAGACCACGGGCAGCGCCGGCCGGGCCGGGATCGTCGCCTTCTGCGCCACCCTGCCCATCGTCGTCGCCGCCCTGGCCGGCGGCCCCGTCATCGACCGCATCGGCCGCCGCCGCGTCTCGGCCGTCTCCGACCTGGTCTGCGCCGTGTCGGTCGGCGCGATCCCGCTGCTGCACTACGCGCACCTGCTGGATTTCTGGGTGCTGTGCGCGCTGATGGCCCTCGGCGGCCTCGTGCACACCCCCGGTCTGACCGCCCGCTCCGTCCTGGTGCCGCACCTCGCCGAGCACGCCGGCACCACCGTCGCCCGCGCGTCGAGCCTGTTCGACGCGGTCTTCCGCGGGGCGCGGATGATCGGGGCCGCGGTGGCCGGCGTACTGATCGCGGTCCTGGGCGCCGAGGCCGTCCTGCTGCTCGACGCCGCCACCTTCGCCGTCTCCGCACTGCTCGTCGCCGCATTCGTCCGCGGCATACCGGGCGCCGAGCCCCAACCCGCCGCAGAGAAGACGTCCTTCGCCCGCTACCGGGCCGAACTCGCCGAGGGCTGGCGCTTCCTGACCCGTTCCCGGCTGCTCGCGGGCATCACCCTGATGGTGATGATGACCAACGGCCTGGACCAGGGCTGGTCCGCGGTGCTGCTGCCCGTCCACGGCCGCGAGGCCCTCGGCGGGGCCGCCGCCGTCGGCCTGATGTTCTCCCTCTTCGGCGGCGCCGCCCTGCTGGGCGCCCTGCTGTACGGCGCGTGGGGCGAGCGCCACCCGCGCCGGGTCGTCTTCGCCGCGGCCTTCCTCGTCTCCGGGGCCACGCGCTACGTGGTCGCGGGCCTCACCGGCACCGCGCCGCCCCTCGCCGTGACGATGGTGCTCGCCGGGCTCGGCGCGGGCGTGCTCAACCCGATCCTCGGCACCGTCATGTACGAGAAGGTCCCCGAGGAGCTGCGCAGCCGCGTCTCCGGGGTGACCATGGCCGGCTGCGAGCTGACCATGCCGCTGGGCGGGCTCGCGGCGGGCCTGCTGGTCGACGCGTTCGGCGTGTCCCGGGCGCTGCTGGCGTTCGGCGGGGTCTACCTGCTCGTCACGCTCGCGCCGCTGGTGTTCCCGGCGTGGCGGTCGATGGAGCGCGAGCCCGTCAGCAGGTCGGAACCGGCTCTCCCCGGTTCAGCGAGCGCAGTGCGCCCACGGCGTCCTTCAGTGAAGTGACCGGGACCAGCCGCAGCCCCTCGGGCAGTTCGGACCGGGCGTCCGCGCACTCCGCCTCCGGTACGAGGAAGACGCTCGCCCCGTCGCGCTGAGCGGCCTGGGTCTTCAGGGCCACGCCGCCGACCGCGCCGACCTTGCCGTCCTCGCTGATCGTTCCCGTACCGGCGATGACGCGGCCGCCGGTGAGGTCGCCGCCGCTGCCGTCGCCGTCGAGCTTGTCGACGATGCCGAGGGAGAAGAGCAGGCCGGCGCTGGGGCCGCCGACGTCGGCGAGGTTCAGGTCGACCTTCACGTCCTTGGGGTCTTTGTGCAGGAATCCGAGGGCGGCCCGGGTGGCGTTCGTCTGGGAGGTGGCCATTTGCTCCAGGTTGTGGGCCTCGATGTCCTCGTCGCTTCCGCCCGTCGGGTAGACGGCCTCCTTGGGCAGGACCGCCCGCTTGCTGTCGAACCAGTCGCCGAGCAGCTCGGGCAGCTTCACGGTGGTGGAGGGGCCGGTGGCCTCGATGGTGGTCATCCGCAGCTGGCCGGTGGTCGCACGGGCGGGTGCGCCGGTGACGGTGATCACGGGCTTGCCGTCGCGGGCCCCGAGCACGTCGGCCGTGAGCCCGGGCTGGGCGATCACGAAGGGCAGCGGCGCGAGGGCCGCCACGGCGAACAGGCCGAGCACGGGCGCGGCGCAGGCGGCCAGGGCGGCGGGACGCGGCAGACGTGTGAGGCGAGAGAGCACACGGCCAATCTATCGGGCCCCGCCGGCCCACCCGCCCCCGGCGGCCCGGACCCGCCCACCAGGCCTGTCGGAGCCCGACACCTCCAACCCCGCCCCCTCTCGCAGCCGGGGTCCGCCATTTTCAGCCTCGCCCGCGTTTGAGGCGCGGGGCCAAGCCACTCCAGCCCCGCCAACGTTCGAGACGCGGGGTCCGGCAAATCCAGCCTCGCCGGCGTTTGAGGCGCGGGGTCTGGGGCAGCGCCCCGGCAACCCCGGCTCCGCCCGCCTTCGCAGCCGGGGGCCGGGCATTCCAGCCCCGCCGGCGATTGAGGCGCAGGGTCTGGGGCAGCGCCCCAGCAACCCCGGCTCCGCCCGCCTTCGCAGCCGGGGACCGGGCATTCCAGCCCCGCCGGCGATCGAGGCGCAGGGTCTGGGGCAGCGCCCC
>NZ_JBEYXK010000194.1:0-5436 GCF_040645035.1 Streptomyces sp. NPDC046876
TCGCTGATCAGCGTGCTGGCGAACCGTTCGCAGGACATCCTCGACGACCTCCTCGCCCGCCGCGCCACCACCGAAACCCGGAGCGCCCGATGACCAAGACGCTGGTGATCGCACCCGGCCCCACCGCCAACGGCGACCTGCACCTGGGCCACCTCGCCGGACCCTTCCTCGCCGCCGACGTCTGCGCCCGCTACGCGCGCGCCGCCGGCCAGGACGTCCTGTTCGCCAGCGGAGTGCACTTCACCCAGAACTACATCGTCACCACCGCCCGCAGACTCGGCGCCCAACCCGAGGAGTTGCGCACCCGCTCCGCCGCGCAGGTCGAGGAGACGCTGGCCGCCGTGGGCATCCGCCCCGACGGGTTCGTCCGGTTCGGTGACCGGTACGTCAAAACCGTCCGGCACTTCTTCGAACGCCTCCACGGCCGAGGCGCCCTGCGCCTCAAGAACATCCGCTTCCCCTACGCGCCGCGCACCGGCGAGTTCCTCACCGACGCCTACGTCCGCGGCGGCTGCCCCGTCTGCCTCGCCGACGGCTGCGCAGGACTCTGCGAGAATTGCGGGCACTGGATCGCCTCCGGCGACCTGATCGAGCCCCGCTCGACCCTGCACCCCGACGACCCGGTCGAACTGCGCGAGCAGCAGGTCCTGGTCCTGCCGCTGGAGGAGCACCGCGCGGCGCTCACCGCCTACTTCGCGCGCAAGAGCGCGACCATGCGTCCCCGCCTGGCCCAGATGGTCGAGGAGATCCTCGCCCGCGCGCTCCCGGACTACCCGATCACCCTGCCGATCTCCTGGGGCATCCCCGCGCCCTTCCCCGAGGTCTCCGGCCAAGTGCTCTACGCCGACGCCGAGACCATCGCCTGGAGCATGCACGGCACCGCCCTGGCCGCCGAGCAGCGCGGCGAGGTCCTGGCCGCCGACGACGAACTGTGGTTCGCCGAGGCCCGGCCGCGGGTGGTGTACTTCTTCGGGTCCGACGCCGGCTTCGCCTTCGCGGTCGTCGGCGCCGCCATGCTGGAGGCGCTCGGCGGCTACGCCCTGCCCGACCACTTCGTCACGAACGAGTTCTACGAGCTCGACCACGACAAGTTCTCCACCAGCCGCGGCCACGTCGTCACCGGCCGGCAGCTCGCCGCCGAGGTCCCCCGCGACATCGTCCGCTACTACCTCGCCGCGACCGGCCCGGACTTCCAGCGGACCAACTTCACCCGCGAGGCCCTGGAACGGGTGACCCGCGAGCGGCTCGTACAACCGTGGAACCGGGTCGCCGACGAGGTGGGCGCCTGGGCGGAGCGGGCGCAGGGACCGCTGCCCGTGTCCGAACGGTCCAGAGCGGCCGCGGCCCGCATGCTGGAACGATTCGACGCAGCCTGCGACGTGCGCCGGTTCAGCCTCACCGCGGTCGCCTTCACCCTGACCGAGCAACTGGCGCGCCTCGACCGCCGGGACGTCGCACCGGCCGACGCCGGCGACTTCTGCCACGAGGTCGACGTCTTCCTGCGCTGCGCGGCGCCCGTCCTCATCGACCTCGCCGAACAGGCCGCCCTGCCCGACCCGTCCATCCCCGCCCGGTCGACCGCCACGCAGATCACCCCCGTACGCCTGCCACGGCTGGCGGAGCACGGGCAGTGAGCGCGGCGGTCGCCACCCGCCGGGTGGTGGTCGTCGGAGCGGGCGTGACCGGACTGCTGACCGCGGTGGAGTGCGCCCTCGCCGGCCACCGCGTCACGGTGCTCGACCGCGGTCCGGTGCCGAATCCGCACTCGACCTCCTTCGACCAGCACCGGGTCATCCGCAGCTTCAGCCCGCACGACCCGGCGGACACCCGGCGCAGAGCCGCCGCCCACCGCCGCTGGCTGGAGCTGGAGGCCCTGTTCGGCACCCGGTTCCTCCGCCGCGTCGGGGTGGTGACCGCCTGGCCCCGCGAACAGCTGCCCGCGGTGGCCGCTGCCGCGGCAGGGGCCGGCCTCGCCGTCGAACGGGTGGCCCCCGAACGGCTGCCGCACCTGGAGTTCCCCGCCGACTCCGCGGGCCTGTGGGAGGCCGACGCCGGCGTCCTGCTCGCGGAACGCGTCCTGCACGCCGCCGCCCGCTGGCTGCACCGGCACCCCGCGGTGACGCTGCACCCGTACACCCCGGTGACCGGGGTCGACACGGACTCGGCGAAGGTCGAGCTGGCCGGCGGGGAGACCCTCGGCGGCGACCTGGTGCTCGTCGCGGCCGGCCCCTGGGCCCGCGACCTCGTCGGGCACCCGGTCGTCCTGCACCGCCAGACCGTGATGTACCTGCGGCCGCCCGACAACGCGGCCCGCTGGTGGGACAACGCCCCCGCAGCGGGCGGCCTCGGACCGGACGGACGCGGCTGGGTGGTGCCCCCCGGCGAGGGAACCCTGCTCAAGATCAGCTCCGATGCGGTCTGCCGCACCGTGGCCACGACCGCGGACCGCGAGGACGAGAGCCGGCTGCCCTGGTCCGAACTCCTGGCCCGGTCGGCCCCCGTGACCCATCTGCACCGCTACACCGTCGAGGCGGTCACAGCCTGCCACTACGCGAGCGACGCGGACACCGGCGGCCCGCAGCTGGTCCGCGTCGGCCCCGCCGTCTGGTCCCGACCGGCCTGCGGCGGCTCCGGATTCAGCCAGGCCCCGCTCGTCGCGGGCGCGATCGTCGAAGCCCTGAAGGAGGGACCGGTATGACGAAGGAGAAGGGGAGCCAGAAGGCAGGGGAAGACGCCCCGGTCGGCGTGCTGGAGGCGCTCAAGGCCACACCCGCGCCGGTCCGGTACCTCCTCGGGGGCGTGCTGGTCAACCAGCTCGGCGCCTTCGTCCAGACCTTCCTCGTGCTGTACCTCACCCACCGCGGCGTGTCGGTCGCCGTCGCCGGCCTGGCGCTCGTCGCCTACAGCATCGGCTCCGTCTTCGGCACCATGCTCGGCGGCGAGATCACCCAGCGGTTCGGCCCGCGCACCGCCATCATGGCCGCCATGGCCGCCTCGGCCCCGCTCGTGGCGTCGGTGTCGTGGCTGAGCGGGCTCACGGCCCTGTGGCCGCTGCTCCTGGCCGTCGGCCTCGCGGGCCTGTTCACGCAGGCCTACCGGCCGGCCGCGGCCGTCCTGCTCAGCGACCTGATGCCCGACCGGTACCAGGTCATGGCCTTCTCGATGATGCGGATCGCGCTCAACATCGGCGCCGCCCTGGCACCGCTGATCGCCGCCGGACTCATCCTCCTCGACTGGGACCTCCTCTTCTGGGTCGACGGGGCGACCGCACTGCTGTACTCGCTGCTCGCCTTCGCCCTGCTGCCCAAGAAGCTCGGCCGGGACGACACCGGGACGGCCGCGGACACCGGCGACGGAGACCGGGCCGCCGCACCCGCCCCAGCGTCCGCCCCGAGCAGCAGCGCCGCGTACGCCGCGATGGCCCGCGACCGGAAGTACCTCCTGTACCTGGCCGCCGTCCTGCTCGGCTCGCTCACGTACGCACAGGGCCATATCGCGCTGCCCCTCGAACTCGTCGAGGACGGCTACCCGACCGGTTTCTACAGCACGGTGCTCACGGTGTCGTCCGTCGTACTGATCAGCTGCGAGCTCAAGATCACCGCCTATCTGAGCCGCCTGCCCAAGCACGTCCGCGTCATCACCGGCCACCTGGTCGAGGCCGCCGGGCTCGCCGTCTACGGGCTGTCCTCGCGCTCCGGCGCGTTCACGATCGCCGCCGCGGTCCTCGTCGTCTGCGGAATCATGATCGCCGCACCGAGCATGTTCGCCCACCCGGCGACGTTCCCCGCCACGGTCAAGGCCCGCTACATCGGCACCATGCAGGCCGTGGGCGGCGCGGCCTCAGCGCTCGCCCCGCTGTTCGGCGTCTACGCCTGGGCCCGGCTCGGCAGCGGCTTCTGGCTGCTGTGCGGCGTCCTCACCGCCGTCGCCGGATTCCTCGCCCTCGCGGGTGTGAAGGCGCCGCCCGAACCGCAGCCCGCCCGGGCAGCCGAAGAAACCGGCCCGACCACCCAGGGCGAGCCCGAAGCCGTCGGAGGCACCTCGTGAACGCAGCACCGGACGCACCCCGGCACACACCGCCGGCCACGCCGCCCACCGGACCGCCGCCCGGGCCGGTCCTCGTCGTGGGGTTCGTCGGCGTCACCATGGGCCTCATCGCCGCGTTCCAGCCGGACGATTCCGTGATCTACGTCGAGGAGCCGGACGTCATCCGCAAACGGCGGGTGCACGACCAGATCGACGGCGTCCCCTTCGTCCGCGGCCTCATCGCCTGGGAGTACCACCTCGAGGGGAAGGCCGACGAGTTCCACAACGCCCACCCCGACCTCGCCCCGTCCGCGGTCATCCCCGCCATCGAGTACGCCACCCCGTTCGCCGCCCGGCTCGCCGAACGCTACGGCCTGCCCGGCGCCGGCCTCGGCGCCGCGCGGATCCTGCGCGACAAGGCTCTGCTGAGGCAGGTCAGCGCCGCCGCCGGGATCGCCAATCCGGCCGTGGCCGCCGTCTCGGGCCCGGACGGGGTCCTGGAGTTCCTGCGCGGCCGGTCCGGTCCCGTCGTCCTCAAGCCGGCCAACCGCCAGGCCTCCGTCGGCACCCGGGTCATCCACGGCCCGGCCGAGGTCCAGCAGGCGTGGGCCGACTGCCTCGTCCAGGACGAGGGCGTCTTCGTGCCCGACCGGCCCATGGACCTCTCCATGCTGGTCGAGCAGTACGTCGACGGGCCCGAGTACAGCGTGGAACTGCTCGTCCGCGACGGCCGCACCCTCTTCGCCAACGTCACCGGCAAAGAGCTCTTCCCCGGGCCCCACCCCGTGGAAAGGGCCCACACCGTGCCGGCCGACATCCCCGCGCAGCGCGCGGAACTGCTCGTCGCGCAGACCGAGCGCGTCGTGCGGGCCGTGGACTTCCGCACCGGCACGATCCACTGCGAATGGATCGTCTCCGACGGCGTCCCGCACCTCGTGGAATGCGCGGGCCGGCTCGCCGGCGGCGGCATCCTCGACACCATCCAGCTCGCCTACCCGGTGGAGCTGCTGCGGAGCTACTACGCGCTGATGAAGGGCGAGGAGCCGCCGGCCGAACTGCCCCGGCACGCCAAGGGCGGGGCGGCCGTACGGTTCCTGGCCGCCGGAACGGGACGCGTCACGGCCGTGCACGGCCTCGGGGAAGCGCGCGACGTGGACGGCGTGTTCCTCGCCGCGGTCACCGTCGAACCCGGCGACCTGCTCACGGGCCTGCGGCACTCCTGGGACCGCACCGGCATCGTCATGGCCACCGCGGACAGCCCAGCCGAAGCACGGCGCCGCGCCGAAACCGCGGCGGAACTCATCCGGATCGACATCGAGGGGGAAGTGTGATGGACCGGGAGGTCGGTGTTCTGGCGATCGGTGCGGGTCCGGCGAATCTGGCGCTTGCGGTGGCCATTGAGGAGTCGGG
>NZ_JBEYXK010000195.1:0-5202 GCF_040645035.1 Streptomyces sp. NPDC046876
CAGGGGGGACCCTGTGGGAGAGTAGGACGCCGCCGAACAATCATTGTGGGAAAGCCCCGCACCTTCTGGTGCGGGGCTTTTCTGCGTTTACGGGCAGGTGCACGGCCGGCTCGGTATCCTGGGCCGCGTTCCCCTGGAGGAGTCGATGACAGCACAGCAGCTGGAAGACGGCGGCCCGCTCATCCCCCAGCCGGCCATGACGAGGGAAGCGCTGCGGGACGCGGTGCGCCGTATCGACATGGCGAGCCTCGCGGTGCTCGACCGGGAATGCAACGAGGCCTTCGACCGGGCCGCGGAGACAGGGGCGATCAATCCGCTGCGGTTCTTCCTGATCAAGTGGGCGACACACGTGGCGATCCACCGGTGGCCCGCTCGGGCGGCGGCCCTGCGCGAAGCCGAACGAATCGCCGGAGACCCTGCCGCCACCGAGCAGGAGTTCCGGGCCGCCATGGAGACCAGCAGCCGCATCCTCGCCGAGGCGCAGCGGGACATCGGCCTGTGAGCCCGCGGGGCGAAGGCGTCGAGAGCGACAGCGGCTGGGCCTGGGAGTGCGATCCGAGCCGGGTGTGGGTGCTCGGCGACATGCCGCCGGAGCAGCAGGAGCTGGTGGCTGCGGTCATGGACGGCCTGGTGGACCTGGCCTCCATGGGCATCGACCCCAAGGACGGCAGCCTGTACGAGGACCCCCAGCCGATGCGGCTGCGTACGTACGAGGACGAGCACCTCATGCTCTGGTACCAGACCATCCCGCACCGCAGCCGCGTCTACCTCAAGCGGGTCAACCTCTGAGCCGCTGCCCTCAGGCCTGGGTGGCCGCGCGGTAGGTGCAGACCTGGACGCCCATGGGGCTGGTGACCGCGGAGACCAGCTCCAGGGTGCGCAGGGCGCCGTCCGCGGGGTAGATCGTCTTGCCGCCGCCGAGGAGGACCGGCATCACGTTCAGGCGGAGCTCGTCCACCAGGCCCTCGCGCAGCAGGCTCCGTACGAGGGTCGGGCTGCCCATGACCACGAGGTCGCCGCCCTCGCGGGCCTGCAGGTCCTGGATGGCGGCGATCGCCTTGTCGCCGGAGATGCGGGTGGTGTTGCTCCACGAGAGCGCGGCGTCCTCGTCGGAGAGGCTCGAGGACACGACGTGCTTCGGGATGGCGTTCATGCGGTCCGCGAAGGGGTCGCCGGCCCGCTCGGGCCAGGCCGCGGCCATCGTCTGCCACGTACGCCGGCCGAACAGCAGGGCCTCCGCGTTGGCCAGGGCCTCGGTGAAGGAGCCGCCGACGACCTCGGGGTCGAAGAACGGGTGCGTCCAGCCGCCGTGGGCGAAGGCACCGTCGGTGTCCTCGGCGGCGCCGCCGGGGGCCTGCACGACGCCGTCCAGGCTGATGAACTCGGTGACCACGATGCGCATGTGACTCGCTCCTCTGGGGGTCCGTCCCGCCCGGGCGGACGCTCGGGTGGCTCTACACAAGGAAGACCGCCGGCCCACGCGAAACTCATCGGTCACGACGCCGCCGGCGGTGTGACCTGGGTCACGCGCATGAGACCCGGGCCGTCGGGCGTCCGCACGCGCTCCCGTCGGCTTGTGCACAGCTGGGCCCGGCGGCCTAGGTGTTTTGCCCGGACAGTGGAGCCAGTCGGTGAACGCTTCCTGCCGTTGCCTGTCTGAGGGCCCTGGTTCAACGGTGATGCCCAGGGATGCGAACCAAGCGGTCGCCCGTGCCAGGAACGCAGCACAGGTCGGGGCGGTCTCGTCGGGGAGATCTTCGGTGTAGGCGAGGCGGGAGTGGTCGTCGTTCCGGCGACACCGAGGGCCCGGTAGTGGCTGGCCCAGCGGGCGGCGGTGGTGTGGCTGACCTGGAAGCGTTCCGCAGCCTGCCGCACGGGCCAGCCGTCGTCCACGACACAGCGGCCAGACGAAGACGCCCGGTCTCGGGTCTCGGTCATGCGGGGCATTACGGCCGGGGCCACGAGGGCCTCCTGTCATTGGCGTAGATGCTGCAATCCACACCGAGCCAGAAGGCCCTCACCTCGTTCAAGCACCCAGCACCCGGGTCACCAACGCTCCCGGACAACACGGGTGACGTTGGGGGGCGTCCGTTCTCGCCCGCCGCCTCGGCGGCACCGACGACGGCCACGATCAACGCCGCCATGTAGAAGATGCGCTTGGAGACGCCCGCCGCAGTCTCGTCCAGGTTCGCCGTCTCCGGCTGATGCTCGCGGCCCGCGCCCGTCCTGGGACCCCAGCTCCTGGCGCCACGCTACGGGCGGGCCGGAACGCCGGCGGGCTGGTTCAGCCGGTGCAGCCGGGGACTTGGTCCGGCGGGGCGCAGTTGTTCGGCTTGTTGTGCTCGACCGCGCTGTTGTTCAGCGTGACCGTTCCGGACTCTTTGAAGATGCCGCCTCCGTCACCGGCCTTGTTGCCGGTGACGGAGCTCTTGTTCAGGGTCGTTGAGCCCACGGCGTTGAAGACGCCGCCGCCCCGGGCGGTGCCGCCCGTAGCCTTGGCGGTGTTCTCGCCGATCCAGGTGTGGTCGGTCGTCACGGTGCCGCCGGTGGGGTTGTCGATGCCACCGCCCCGGGCGGTACCACCGTCGGGGGCGCTGGCGGTATTGCCGCGGACCGTGCTGCTGCTCAGGGTGAGGTCACCGAAGGCGCCGCTTCTGATCGCGCCGCCGCCGGCAGTGCCACCGCCCGGGGCCGTGGCGTGGTTGCCGAGGATGCGGGTGCGGTTCATGGACAGCTTGGCGTTGTTCGCGATCGCGCCGCCCAGGGCGCTGCCGCCCGGAGCGCTGGTGGTGTTGTCCCGGATGACGGTGTCGGTCACGATCATCTCGCCCGGTGGCGGGGCACCGTTGCTGAGCGCGCCTCGTGCCGTGCCGCCCGGGGCGCTGGCGAGGTTGTTGCTGATGATGGAGTTCTTGACCGTCGTCGGGGCGAAAGCGGCGAGGCCCGCGCCGAATGCGAGGCTCTCGGGGTTCGCCGTGACGCGGACGGTGTTGTGGTGGACGCGGCTGTGGTTGACCGTCAGCGGGCCGTCGTTGGCGATCCCGCCACCGTCGGCGCTGCTCGGAGTAGTGCCGCTGAAGAGGGCGGTGTTGTCGCTGACCTCGGTGTCGTTCAACGTCGCCGTCCCATCGCTGTCGATGCCGCCGCCCTCCACGAAGAGGTTGTCGGCGGCGGTATCGGCGGCGTTGTGGACCACCCGACTGTGGTTCACCGTCAGGGTGCCTTGGTTGTTGATACCGCCGCCGCAGATCGCTTCCCCGGGAAAGAGGGGGCAGTCTGTCGCCTTGCCGCCGCTGATGGTGATCTTGTTCAGCGTCAGGGTGCCCGTGTCGGCCACGAGGAGGATACGGAAGGCGGGGGCGGAGAGGGCGCGCGTGATCGTCGCGCCGTTGCCGTCGATGGTGACGTCGCTGGTGATGGCCGGCAGGCCGTTGGCGGGGTTGGCCGTGTCCGGGGACGTCAGCCGGTACGTGCACTTGCTGGCCAGGCGGAGGGTGTCGGCGCCCGGTGAGCTGTTGGCCGTCGTGATCGCCTCGACAAGAGCCGGGACCGAGCAACCCACGTGCACGGTGGTGGCGTGGGCAGATGAGGCCGGGAGCGCCATCCCAGTAATGGCCGCCAGGCAGGCCACGGCCAGGAGCCGCCCCGGGGGTGATCGCCGAACACCGTGGACCGGATCCATCGCTCGAACGTTCTGCCAGGGCATCAGGGGGTTCCTTCCATCGGCGCGAGGAGGCCCCCACCGGGCACGCTCCACCAGTGCCCTGTCCGCCCTGGGGCAAGCCGTCCACGGGGGCGGCTGGAGTTGAGCCGACCACGCATTACAAACGCGACTACGAAGGCGCGCTGGGACGGCGGCTGCGGCTCGCTCGAACAGGCCATCTCAGGGGTAGGCACCCGATCCGGGCGCTCCCCTGCTGGCTCGCGGACCGGCCTCGGAAGTGTCGGCAAACCCCAGGACCCCGATCACCAGATCGACGCCCTGCTGCGGTCCGGCGTCGCCCGCGACCATATCCACGTCGACACCGCGAGCGGCGCCAAGGCGTCCCGCGGGCTCTTCGAAGTTAGCCCGACGGGCGTAGGCCGATTCCTTTCAGGCATCCACGTCACCGACACCGGCAGCGAGGGCAGGGGCAGCCGGGCACGTCCTCTGTCCATCCATGTCGCCGCGGGCCAGGCCGGTGATGCGCCGGCCTTCGAGGTCGGCACGCGGCATGCGGGCGTCATCCCACAGCCCGCCCACCGAACCGGGCACCGCCTGCGGCGAGGGCGCGACGGATCAGGCGCCGCTGACCCGGGCGCAGTCCTGCAGGAGGGCGTCGAAGGCTGCCTGCTCGGACTCGTCCGAGAACTCGCGCTCGATGCTGTCGTCGTCCGGCGAGACGATCAGGTAGTGCGAGGCCAAGTAGGAGAGGTCTCCCCAGTGCTCGAGGGTGTGGCCGCGCATGAGGGTTCGGCCGCAGCGCGTGCATTCGATCCACGGCACGAGGAGCAGCTCCGCCAGGTCGCCCTGGGCCCCGAGCTCGGCGGCGTCGAGCACGACGTCGTCGAGGGGGAGCAGCTCTACGGGGGCGGGACGCCCGTCACCGGCGCACTGGAGGAGCCGGCGGGCGAGACTCTCCCGCTCGCCCCAGATCTCCGACACCACGGATATCTGGGCCCTGTCCGTCTCGCTGAGCTGTACCCGGTGGTCGAGGAGGCCTGCGATGAGCATGCTGAGCCCCGCCTCCTGCTCGCCGATGTCCCAGGCGTCCCGCACGTGCTGTGCCTCGGGCTCCGGCAGCAGCGCCGCGAGCCGGTTCCAGATGGCGATCTTGTCGGTCATCGGTCGAGGCTAGCGACGGCGCCGGGCTTTGACACCCCTCCACCCCGGATGTAGACTTGAGCGGTTGCCTGGAACGGAGACGTTCGGCGACAACCCCAAGCAGAACCTGACGCAACCCGGGAATCTCATTCCACGGGTTCGCACTCGACTCCTCACTCAGGAATCCGAAGCCGGGAAATCCGGTGGAAAACTTCTGATAGAGTCGGACTCGCCGAAAGGGAAACGCGAAAGCGGGAACCGGAAAGCGAAACCCGCTTCGACCGGGAATCGGACACGAAAGAGTCTGATAGAGTCGGAAACGAAGAAAGAACGAAAGCCCGGAGGAAAGCCCGAGAGGGTGAGTACAAAGGAAGCGTCCGTTCCTTGAGAACTCAACA
>NZ_JBEYXK010000196.1:0-2517 GCF_040645035.1 Streptomyces sp. NPDC046876
TGTTCGTTGCTTCAGAACTAACACAGTGGACGCGAGCAACTGAGGACAAGCCCTCGGCCTATTAGTACCAGTCAGCTCCACCCGTTACCGGGCTTCCACATCTGGCCTATCAACCCAGTCGTCTACTGGGAGCCTTACCCTCTCAAGGAGGTGGGAATACTCATCTTGAAGCAGGCTTCCCGCTTAGATGCTTTCAGCGGTTATCCCTCCCGAACGTAGCCAACCAGCCATGCCCTTGGCAGGACAACTGGCACACCAGAGGTTCGTCCGTCCCGGTCCTCTCGTACTAGGGACAGCCCTTCTCAATATTCCTACGCGCACAGCGGATAGGGACCGAACTGTCTCACGACGTTCTAAACCCAGCTCGCGTACCGCTTTAATGGGCGAACAGCCCAACCCTTGGGACCGACTCCAGCCCCAGGATGCGACGAGCCGACATCGAGGTGCCAAACCATCCCGTCGATATGGACTCTTGGGGAAGATCAGCCTGTTATCCCCGGGGTACCTTTTATCCGTTGAGCGACGGCGCTTCCACAAGCCACCGCCGGATCACTAGTCCCGACTTTCGTCCCTGCTCGACCCGTCGGTCTCACAGTCAAGCTCCCTTGTGCACTTACACTCAACACCTGATTGCCAACCAGGCTGAGGGAACCTTTGGGCGCCTCCGTTACCCTTTGGGAGGCAACCGCCCCAGTTAAACTACCCATCAGACACTGTCCCTGATCCGGATCACGGACCGAGGTTAGACATCCAGCACGACCAGAGTGGTATTTCAACGGCGACTCCACAACCACTGGCGTGGCCGCTTCACAGTCTCCCACCTATCCTACACAAGCCGAACCGAACACCAATATCAAACTGTAGTAAAGGTCCCGGGGTCTTTCCGTCCTGCTGCGCGAAACGAGCATCTTTACTCGTAGTGCAATTTCACCGGGCCTATGGTTGAGACAGTCGAGAAGTCGTTACGCCATTCGTGCAGGTCGGAACTTACCCGACAAGGAATTTCGCTACCTTAGGATGGTTATAGTTACCACCGCCGTTTACTGGCGCTTAAGTTCTCAGCTTCGCCTGGTCGAAACCAAGCTAACCGGTCCCCTTAACGTTCCAGCACCGGGCAGGCGTCAGTCCGTATACATCGCCTTACGGCTTCGCACGGACCTGTGTTTTTAGTAAACAGTCGCTTCTCGCTGGTCTCTGCGGCCACCCCCAGCTCAGAGTGCAAGACTCATCACCAGTGGTGGCCCCCCTTCTCCCGAAGTTACGGGGGCATTTTGCCGAGTTCCTTAACCATAGTTCACCCGAACGCCTCGGTATTCTCTACCTGACCACCTGAGTCGGTTTAGGGTACGGGCCGCCATGAAACTCGCTAGAGGCTTTTCTCGACAGCATAGGATCATCCACTTCACCACAATCGGCTCGGCATCAGGTCTCAGCCTTCAATGAGGGACGGATTTGCCTACCCCTCGGCCTACACCCTTACCCCGGGACAACCACCGCCCGGGCTGGACTACCTTCCTGCGTCACCCCATCGCTTACCTACTACCACCTTGGGTCAGCGGCTCCACCACTCCCCTTCACCCGAAGGATCCAGGGCGGCTTCACGGCCTTAGCATTAATGGATTCGATATTGGGCGTTTCAAAGCGGGTACCGGAATATCAACCGGTTGTCCATCGACTACGCCTGTCGGCCTCGCCTTAGGTCCCGACTTACCCTGGGCAGATCAGCTTGACCCAGGAACCCTTAGTCAATCGGCGCACACGTTTCTCACGTGTGTATCGCTACTCATGCCTGCATTCTCACTCGTGAACCGTCCACAACTCGCTTCCGCGGCTGCTTCACCCGGCACACGACGCTCCCCTACCCATCACAGCCTCCGTTGGGAGTATTGCTGCAATGACACGACTTCGGCGGTACGCTTGAGCCCCGCTACATTGTCGGCGCGGAATCACTTGACCAGTGAGCTATTACGCACTCTTTCAAGGGTGGCTGCTTCTAAGCCAACCTCCTGGTTGTCTCTGCGACTCCACATCCTTTCCCACTTAGCGTACGCTTAGGGGCCTTAGTCGATGCTCTGGGCTGTTTCCCTCTCGACCATGGAGCTTATCCCCCACAGTCTCACTGCCGCGCTCTCACTTACCGGCATTCGGAGTTTGGCTAAGGTCAGTAACCCGGTAGGGCCCATCGCCTATCCAGTGCTCTACCTCCGGCAAGAAACACACGACGCTGCACCTAAATGCATTTCGGGGAGAACCAGCTATCACGGAGTTTGATTGGCCTTTCACCCCTAACCACAGGTCATCCCCCAGGTTTTCAACCCTGGTGGGTTCGGTCCTCCACGAAGTCTTACCTCCGCTTCAACCTGCCCATGGCTAGATCACTCCGCTTCGGGTCTAGAGCGTGCAACTCAATCGCCCTATTCGGACTCGCTTTCGCTACGGCTTCCCCACACGGGTTAACCTCGCTACACACCGCTAACTCGCAGGCTCATTCTTCAAAAGGCACGCAGTCACGAGGAC
>NZ_JBEYXK010000197.1:0-4713 GCF_040645035.1 Streptomyces sp. NPDC046876
CCGACGCCCCCATCATCACCACCGACGCACGCCACCGCGCCGACGCCAAGAGCGCCCTCATCACCCTCGTCGAACACGCCCTCATGGCACGACTGAAGTAGCGGGATCGCCCTGCGGACGGGGAAGGGCGGGCTGTGTCGTGCGACACGGCCCGCCCTCCTCGTTCATAACGTTTCGACAGAGAATTGGCCTTCTTCGGGCACGGGCCGCGTTCGCCCGGTCTCGCTGTGCGCACAACTGGCCCCGTTTTTGCCGCCGCTCGCTCTTTATGTCCGTTTTATGTACGGCGGGCGGCTCCGGCAACGGCCGGATCCAACTGTTTGGAACACGGCCCTTGACCATGCTGGAATTCAACTAACTAGCTAGTAGCACCGCCGAGAGGTTGTTGGTCGAGTGAGGCGAAGCAACTCGAGCCCCGCGGATGAATCCGCGCGAGGCAACTTCACCCCGCCGCAGCGCGCGGCCGCGTCGCCCGTCGACGTGCCCGTGGAACCGCAGGCCAAGAGCGGCAACCCCAGCAGGCTCTCGCCCCGCAACTGGCGCGTGGCCACCCGTCTGAACGCCATCCTGCTCCTGCCGGTCCTCGTCGGACTGGTCATGGGCGGCTTCCAGGTGAAGGGCTCCCTCGACACCTGGAACGAGGCCAAGGATGCCGAGAAGACGGCCCGCATCGTCCAGGCGGCGGCGGAATACGGCCAGGCCCTGCTCAACGAGCGCGACCTGACGGCCGAACCGCTGCTGAAGGGCGACACCAAGAACGAGGCCGTCGCCAAGGCGTACAAGGCCACCGACGCGGCCCAGGAGAAGTTCGCCCAGGCCGTCAAGGACCTCCCGAAGAACCAGGGCCTCGAGCGGCGCCTGGACCTCTTCCGCCAGGAGGAGCCGAAGCTGGAGACGGTGCGCTCGCACGCGTACCAGACCCAGGAGACGGCCAAGAAGGCCCCCCCGAGCGCTTTCGGTCCCATTCCGACCGAGGACGGCTACCTGCTCGTCCAGCACTACCTGATGCAGTTCTCCAACGAGCTCGGGCTCGGCACCGGCAACGTCACCAGCTACGGCCGCATGGTCTACGCGATCGAGCTGGCCAAGGCCGCCGAGTCGCTCCAGCGCGCCATCGGCACCCATCTGCTGGTCCGCCCCAACGAGGCCGAGGACGTCCGCAAGGCCCAGCTCGTCGCCTTCTCCTCGTACGCGTACCTCGAGGAAATCGCGATCGGCGAGTACGTCGCAGCCGGAACCGAGGACGACACCAACCGCCTCAAAGAGGTGATGGCCAAGAAGTCCCAGGAGTCCGCCGCCAAGCTCGCCGCCGCCAAGTCCCAGGCGGAGCAGGCCGGCACCCCCTTCAAGGTGCCGAACCCGGTCAACGGCTCCGTGCTGACCGCCATGACGGACCTCATAGCCGGCGGCGACAAGCCCGCCAACCTGGCCAAGAACGGCGTCACGCCGCTGAGCTGGCAGGCCGCCGCCACCGGCAAGTTCGAGGGCTACGCCGAGGTCGAGAAGGAACTCCTCGACAAGGCCGTGAAGGACGCCGTCAAGGTCTCCGACGACGCCCGCAACGCCGCCATCTGGACCGGTGCGGTCGTGGTCGTGGCCCTGCTCGTCGCGTTCATCCTGGCCGGCATGGTGGCCCGCCAGATGAGCCGCTCCATGCGCCGCCTGCGCGGCGCCGCGTTCGACGTCGCCGAGCAGCGCCTGCCGATGCTCGTCGACCAGCTCTCGCGCACCGACCCGGGCAAGGTCGACACCCGTGTCGCGCCGATCCCGATCGACTCCCAGGACGAGATCGGCGAGGTCGCCCGCGCCTTCGACCAGGTCCACCGGGAAGCGGTCCGGCTCGCCGCCGAGCAGGCCCTCCTGCGAGGGAACGTCAACGCGATCTTCACGAACCTCTCCATGCGCAACCAGTCGCTGATCGAGGGCCAGCTGTCGCTGATCACCGACCTGGAGAACAACGAGGCGGACCCGGACCAGCTGGAGAACCTCTTCCGCCTGGACCACCTCGCCACCCGCATGCGCCGCAACGGCGAGAACCTCCTCATCCTCGCGGGTGAGGAGCCGGGCCGCCGCTGGGACCAGCCGGTGCCCCTCGTCGACGTCCTGCGCGCCGCCTCCTCCGAGGTGGAGCAGTACGAGCGCATCGAGCTCGCGGGCGTCTCCGAGGCCGAGATCCACGGCCAGGCCGTGACCGACCTCGTGCACCTGCTCGCCGAGCTCCTGGAGAACGCCACCACGTTCTCCTCCCCCCAGACCAAGGTCCGCGTCAACGCCACGCGTCTGCCCGACGGCCGCGTCATGGTCGAGATCCACGACAAGGGCATCGGCCTGACCGCCGAGGACTTCGCGGACATCAACCACAAGCTGGCCAACCCGCCGACCGTGGACGCCGCGATCTCGCAGCGCATGGGCCTCTTCGTGGTCGGCCGCCTGGCGGACCGGCACAACATCCGCGTCCAGCTGCGCCCCTCGGGCGAGGCGGCCGGCACGACGTCGCTGGTCATGCTTCCCGACGCCATCACCCATGGTGGTGGTGGCGAGGGGATCCCGGACGACGAGTTCACCGTCTCCTCGATGATCCCGCAGCAGCAGGCCCAGAACGCCGCCCCGCTGCGCACGGCGGCCGAGCTCGGCTTCGACGACTCCCGCTACGACAACCAGGGCGCCGAGGGCGGCCTGGACTCCGTGGGCCGCTCCCTGGGGCACCAGGAGCGCCGCGCGGCGCTCCAGGCCCAGCTGAACTTCCCGCAGGGCCAGGAGGAGTACTCCGAGCAGGAGTATGCGGAACCGCAGCCGGAGCACGGCTACCAGCAGTACCCGGAGTACGAGCAGCAGTCCGAGCAGGGCTACGACGGCGCGTACGACACCCGCCAGGCCCACGCGGACCGCCAGGGCCACGAGGCGTACGAGGCGTACCCGCAGCAGGGATACTCCTATCCGGAAGCGGGTTACCAGGAGCCGCAGCAGGACGCCCAGGCGTACGACGGCGGCTACGAATCCCAGGCCCAGCACGCAGAATGGCCGGAGCAGAACACCTACTCCGGTGGCTACCAGCAGGGCTACGGGACCGAATCGGAACCCCCTCTCGCTCCCGAACCCGCCGCGGACCGCGTAGGCTTCGACCGTCCGGGCGCCGCTGCCGACACCGGTCACGAAATGACCGGAGCGGGCCTGCCGCGCCGCGGCAGCCAGCAGCAGTGGCAGCCGGCACAGCAGGAAGCGGAGTCCTCCGGATCCCTCTTCGAGCAGCGGCCGCAGCGACAGCAGCAGCCCGCCGCCCCGGAGCGGGCCCCGGAACAGGACGAGGCGGCCGGCTCCGGCTGGCGCTCGAAGAACGACGAGCGCTGGCAGCAGGCCGGCAAGCTCCGCGAGCCGAAGGCGGGCGGGGTGACCTCGTCCGGTCTGCCTCGGCGGGTGCCCAAGGCCAACCTGGTCGAAGGCTCTGCGGAGACCACCCCGCAGGGCGGCCCCCAGGTCTCCCGCGCTCCGGAGGACGTCCGTGGCAGGTTGAGCAACCTGCGACGGGGTGTCCAGCAAGGACGCAGCGCGGGTACTGAGCAGTCAAGTAACAGCTATGACCAGGAGCGTTAGTGTGAGCCCGATGAGCCAGGCGGCACAGAACCTGAACTGGTTGATCACCAACTTCGTGGACAACACCCCCGGGGTGTCGCACACGGTGGTGGTCTCCGCCGACGGCCTCCTTCTGGCGATGTCCGATGGATTCCCGCGCGACCGCGCCGATCAGCTGGCGGCCGTGGCCTCCGGACTGACCTCGCTGACCGCCGGAGCCTCCCGCATCTTCGAGGGCGGCGCCGTCAACCAGACCGTGGTCGAAATGGACCGGGGATTCCTCTTCCTCATGTCCATCTCCGACGGGTCCTCGCTCGCGGTGCTCGCGCACCCCGAGTGCGACATCGGCCTCGTCGGCTACGAGATGGCCCTCCTCGTGGATCGAGCGGGCACGGTCCTCACCCCGGACCTGCGCGCCGAACTGCAGGGAAGCCTTCTCAACTAGCAAACAGGCAGTGCGTTTCGCGTCATCGCACCGTAGGGTGCGGTGGCGCGGTTCCACAGGGAGTACTGCGTTCTTGGAGTCGGAGGAGGAGACGTGACAACACCCGGAGGACATCCTTACGGCGGCGCACAACAGCCGCAGGGTGGGCACGACCAGAACCGCTTCAACTTCCCCTCGGCTCCCAGCCGGCCCGTGCCGGAGCACAACCCGTACCAGCAGACGTACGGCCAGCAACAGCAGCCCCAGGTGCCGCAGAGGCCCTCGCAGCAGCCCCTCCGCGCTGCGCAGCCCCAGGCTCCGAAGGCGCACAACCCGCTGGTGCGCCCGTACGCGATGACCGGCGGCCGGACCCGGCCGCGCTACCAGCTCGCCATCGAGGCGCTGGTCAGTACCACGGCGGATCCCGCTCGGATGCAAGGGCAGTTGCCCGAGCACCAGCGCATCTGCCGCCTGTGCCTGGAGATCAAATCCGTTGCGGAGATCTCGGCACTCCTCTCCATTCCTCTTGGCGTGGCCCGCATCCTCGTCGCCGACCTGGCAGAGGCGGGCCTTGTCGCCATTCACCAGCCCGGCGGCGACGAATCTGCCGGCGGCCAGCCAGATGTGACACTGCTCGAAAGGGTGCTCAGTGGACTTCGCAAGCTCTAACGGCGGGGCGGCTCGCTCCACCACCTCCGCGAAGATCGTGGTGGCCGGCG
>NZ_JBEYXK010000198.1:0-4609 GCF_040645035.1 Streptomyces sp. NPDC046876
GACGAACCGGGTGCGCAGCACCTCGTGCCGGGCCACCAGAGCCGAGAACGCCGTCTCCAACGCCTCCACATCCAACCCGCCCCGCACCCGCAGCATCGCCGGGACGGACAGATCCAGCCCATCCAGTCCGAGCTGCTCCAAGAACCACAGACGCTGCTGCGCGAACGAAAGCGGCAGACCGCCCTCAGCACGCGGCACCGGCACGAGCGCCGCCCCTTCGGATGCCGCGGCATCCTTGCCGCCGGCGGAGGCCGAGGCCAGCTTCGCATCGACGAGCTGGGCGAGTGCCGCGACCGTCGGTGCGTGGAAGACCTCTCGGACCGAGACTCGAATGGACAGGTCCTTGCGCAACCGGGAGGTGAGCTGCGTCGCCAGGAGGGAGTCGCCGCCCAGCTTGAAGAAGTCGTGTTGCCGTGCGGGCCGGGAGACACCGAGCACTTCCTCGAACAGTCGTGCCACGGCGGCTTCGGATGCCGTGCCCGGCGCCTCCTGCAGCACTTCGGGATCGACGTCCGCTACGGCCACCCGCTCGATCTGCACAGGCTCCTCGGCGGTGAGGTCCAGCCGGAACCTGGTGCGCTGGAACGGGTAAGTGGGCAGTGCGATGCGTCGCCCGGCAGCGCCCGAGTGGACCCCGTGCCAGTCGAGGTCGTGGCCGGCGCTCCAGAGGGAGCCCGCCGAGCCGAGAATGTGTTCGAGGTCGGAGACCGGAGCCGAGGGGTGAGGCAGGCTCGAGACGACGAGGTGGTCCTTCTTGAGATCCGGGTGCCTGCGGACCAGCGTGGTCATGCTCCGGCCCGGACCCACTTCGAGAATCGTTCTGTTGTCGGACTCCAGCAGCTTGGAGACGACGTCGCCGAACCGGACGGTGTTGCGCATGTGGTCCACCCAGTACTGCGGGGTGGCCAGCCGATCCGGGTCCATGAGCCGGCCGTCACTGTCGGAGACGAACGGGACGACAGGTCGGCCGAACTCGACGGACGCCATGAAGTCGGCGAATCGCCCGGTGATCGAGTCCACCAGCGAGGAGTGACCGGCGCCCGGGATGTGCAGCCGGCGAACGTCGACTCCGGCCTTGTGCAACCGCGCGGCCAGCTCCACGACCGCCGTCGTCGGTCCGGACAGCACACACTGGTCCGGTCCGTTCACGGCTCCCAGCGAGACTCCGTCCGTCAGGAGCCGGGACACTTCGGACTCCGGCAGGGACACCGCGAGCATCCCTCCGCTCGGCAGCGTCTCCAGCAGCCGACTGCGGCAGGTCACGACCGCTGCCGCGTCGGCCAGGGTGAAGACCCCGGCCACACATGCGGCCGCATAGCTTCCGAGGCTCTGACCGGCGACCACGTCCGGCGTGATCCCCCACGACTCCCACAACCGGTAGAGGGCCATCTCCACACTGAAGATCGCCGCATGCGCGACGGGCAACTCCGCGAAGTCCGTCCCCGCAGACGGGGATGTCTCGCCGAAGAGAACATCGGGGAGCGAGACATCGAGATGGGGAGCGAACGCCGCCGAGCATGCGTCGAGGGAGGCCCTGAAAATTCCCTCATGGAGGTAGAGCTCACGGGCCATGCCCAGCTTCTGACCTCCATGGCCGGGAAAGACCATGGCCACGGAGCGGTCCGTGCCATTGACGGGTTCGGCAGGGAAGGAGTTGGTGTCGGCCAGCCGCGCAACCAGATCCTGCACGGTCGAGCCGACGAAGGCCTGCCGGTATGGGTGGGCCTGACGGCCCGTCTGGGTGGTCCAGGCCACGTCCCGGAGGTCGGTGGCGGGGTGCTTCTCCAGGTGGTCGGCGAGCCGAGTGCGAGCGTCGGACAGGGCCGGACGGGACTTGGCAGAGACCACCACCAGCTGGGACGGCTTCTCCGCCTTCGTACGGGGGACTGGTGGTGCCTCTTCGAGAAGGACGTGGGCGTTGGTGCCTCCGACACCGAGGGCGTTGACCGCTGCCCGGCGAGGAGCGCCGTTGGACTCCCACTCGCGCAGCTCCGCGTTCACCCGGAAGGGAGAGTTCTCGAAGTCGATCTCCGGATTGGGCGTCGCGAAGTTCAGGCTCGGCGGTATCAGCCGGTGGCGCAGTGCCAGGATCGTCTTGATCAGGCCGGCCACCCCGGCGGCTGCATCGGAATGGCCGATGTTGGTCTTCAGCGAACCGATCCAGATCGGGCCCTGCGGCCGATCGGCGACCCGCCCCGGCCCGTAGGCCGCGGTGAGTGCCGCGACCTCGATCGGATCACCCAGTCGGGTGCCGGTTCCGTGGGTCTCGACA
Organism: Streptomyces sp. NPDC046876; assembly: GCF_040645035.1. Taxonomy (NCBI): domain Bacteria; kingdom Bacillati; phylum Actinomycetota; class Actinomycetes; order Kitasatosporales; family Streptomycetaceae; genus Streptomyces; species Streptomyces sp. NPDC046876. The sequence goes on from NZ_JBEYXK010000198.1 coordinate 2,273, forward strand.
TAGGAAACGGTGTCAGGATCGACCTCCGCGACCTTCAGCGCGGTCCGCATCACCTCGGCCTGCCCCGACACGCTGGGCGCTGTGAACCCGATCTTTTCGTGTCCGTCGTTGTTCACGGCGGTCCCGATCAGCACGGCGTGAATCGTGTTCCCGTCCGCCACCGCGTCGTCCAGGCGCTTCAGGACCACGATGCCCACGGCGTCGCCGCCCACCGAACCTCCGGCGGCAGCATCGAACGCCCGGCAGTGTCCATCGCCGGACATCGCCCCGTCCTCGGTGTACTCGGCTACGGGCGTCGGTACGTGAACACTGGCCCCGCCGGCCAGCGCCATGTCGCAGTCGCCCGCCAGCAGTGCCTGAGCTGCCTGATGGACGGCCACCAGCGACGTGGAGCAGGCGGTCTGCACGGTGACGGCGGGACCGCGCAGACCGAGCTGATAGGCGACGCGCGTGGTCAGAAAGGCGACGCCAGTACCGAAGCCGAGCATCATCTCACTCGGATTCCCCAGCCGGTCCCGCACGGCACGCAGTGACTCCAAGTGGCCCGTCTGGCTGCCGCCCGCGTAGACGCCGATGGGCCCGGGGAAACGCTCCGGGTCCTCCCCCGCGCATTCGAGAGCCTCGACCGCGCATTCCATGAACAGGCGATGCTGCGGATCGATGATCAGGGCTTCGCGCGGCGCGTAACCGAAGTAGTCGGAGTCGAAGCAGTCGGGATCGCCGAGCTCGGCGAACGCTGGACGGTGCGACACATCCTCCGAGACCGGTACGGGTTTGACCGACTCCACGCCGTGGGCCAGGTTCTGCCAGAACCCGTCCAGGTCCTCCGCCTCCGGGAAGCGGCCCGCCATCCCGATGACGGCGATGTGCGAAGGGTTCACCTCGAAGGTGTCGCCGTCGGCCATCAGCTGTCTCCCTTCGAAGTGCTGCGGCGGCGCCGCTGACTCAGCCTTGTCCTACCGCTCTGCCGGGACCGCGCGACGGCCGTGTCGTCCACCGGCGCTGTGTCGCGGTCGGAGAGGTACAGGGCCAGGGCGCGGACCGAGGTGTGCTGGAACAACGCGACCATGGGGATCGGCACGTCCAGTCGTGTGGCGAGGCGACCGCGCACCTGTGCCAGAAGCAAGGAGTGTCCGCCGAGGTCGAAGAAGTTGTCGTGGATGCCGACCTGTTCGACACCCAGCACTTCGGCCCAGATGCCGGCGACGGCGGTCTCGATCTCGCCGCGCGGCGCCACGTACTGGGCGGAGAGTTCGGGCCGGTCGGTCTCGGGGGCAGGCAGGGCTCGGCGGTCGACCTTGCCGTTGGGTGTGAGCGGCAGGGCGTCCAGGTACACGAACGCGGCGGGCACCATGTAGTCGGGCAGGCTGGCGCCGCACCAGCGCCGCATCGCCGTGGTGTCCAGCGTGGCGCCCCGACGCGGTACCACGTAGGCGACGAGCCGCTTGTCCCCGGCGGACGCCTCCCGCAGGACCGCTGTGGCCGAAGCCACGTCCTGGTGCGCCACCAACCGTGTCTCGATCTCGCCCAGCTCGATGCGGATGCCCCGCATCTTGACCTGGGTGTCGATCCGGCCGAGGAACTCCAGGTTTCCGCTGGGCAGCCAGCGGACCAGATCACCGGTGCGATACACCCGGCGGACCCTTCCGCCGATCTCCACCTCGACGAACTTCTCGGCGGTGAGCTCCGGCCGGTTCAGGTATCCCCGCCCCAGGCTGGCTCCACCCACCAGCAGTTCCCCGGGCACGCCGACCGGCACCAGCCGGTCGGCCTGACCCACCACGAACACCTCGGTGTTCGCGACAGGACGACCGATCGGCACGGAGCCCGACACGGCCTCCCTTCCGTCGTATGTGACCACGCACACGGTCGCCTCTGACGGGCCGTAACCGTTGATCAGCCGCGGGCACCGCTGCCACGCCAGCCAGGACTCCGGATTGGACGCTTCACCGCCGACGATCAGAACGTCCAACTGGTCCAGGAACGCTGTGTCCGCCCGCTCGAGGACCGAGGGAGGAAGCGTGATCGTGTTGATGCCGTAGGTCCGGATGGTGTTCTCCAGCTCACCTCCGGGCATCAGCTGCGGCCGAGAGGCGAGCACCACCGTGCCTCCGATCCCGAGTACGGAATAGATCTCGAAGGCCGAGCCATCGAAAGCGAGCGAAGCGAACTGGAGAATGCGGCTGCCCCTATGCAGTCGGTATTCCGTCTGCAGGGCACCGGCCATGTTCACCACCCCGGAGTGCTGGATCATGACGCCTTTGGGGGTGCCGGTCGAGCCGGAGGTGTAGATGACGTAGGCGAGGTGGTCGGGGGTGGTGTGGTGGTCCGGGTTGG
>NZ_JBEYXK010000199.1:0-4517 GCF_040645035.1 Streptomyces sp. NPDC046876
ACAACAGGTGGTCCTGCGGCCCCTGCGCGACCGGATGGGTCCGCTGCGGCTGGCCGCGGTGTACCTGGCCGCCGAGGGCGAGGCGCAGATCGGCGTGGCCGAAGCGCTTCTGCTTGCCCTTGCGCGCCATGTCCATGGGACTCGGCGAGGCGGACGGGGACTCGTGCGGCGCATCCGCCGAGCTCCTCGACGCGTCCTGCTGGCCGGAGCGGGTCTGCTGCTTGGCGGGCGTCTTCTGGTTCTTGTTCTTGGCCATGGTGGAGCCTCCGTGAGGGTCTAGGGGCCAGGACCGCCTTCACACTCACACAGCACTGCAAAGCACGCATTTTGGATCTTTACTGCGCGTAGTCGGCAGAACCGTGAACTCCGCCACGCCGATGATCGAGTTCCGGCCGTCAACACCCTTGCGGTCGGGCAGACTCGAGGAAAACCCGAGGACCCCCCACGGAAGAGGTGGAACGCGTGGACCGCTGCGTCGTCCTGGTGGACGCCGGCTATCTGCTGGGCGCCGCCGCCAGCCTTCTCGCGGGGGAGCCCTCCCGCTCCCGCATCACCGTCGACCACGCCGCCCTCATCCAGGGCCTGCGCGAACGGGCCGAGGCCGACACCGCCCAGCCCCTGCTGCGCATCTACTGGTTCGACGGCGCACCCGACCGGGTGCCCCAGCCCGAGCACCGCAGGCTCCGCGTCATGCCCCGGGTCACCGTCCGCCTGGGCGCCCTGACCCGCAGCGACGGCCGCTGGGCCCAGAAGGGCGTCGACGCCGCCATGCACGCCGAGCTCACCGAACTCGCCCGCAACCGCGCCTGCTCCGACGTGGTGCTCGTCACCGGCGACGGAGACCTCCTGCCCGGCCTGATGTCCGCCAAGGAGCACGGCGTCGCCGTCCACCTGTGGGCCGTCCAGGCCGCCGACGGCGACTACAACCAGTCCGAGGACCTCGTCGCCGAGGCCGACGAACGCCGCGTCCTGGACCGGGCCTGGATCACCCGCGCCGTCCGCGCCAAGGACCTCGCCGGGCTCTGCTCGCCGCCGCCCGCCCCGCGCCCCGAGATCGCCGCGATCCTCTCCGCCCCGCTGCCCGAGGCCGCCCTCGCCGAGGCCGCCCGCAGCGCCGGCGGCAACGGGGCCCCCGCCGCCGCACCCGTCCCGCCCGAGACCGGCACCGCCGCCCCCGTTCCCGCCCCCACCGTCGGCGGCAAGACCGTACCCACCCCGAAGGACCTCGCCGGCTCCCTGCGGGCACCCGGCCAGCAGGCCGGACCCGGGCACACCGCCGCCCCCTCCCCGGCCGGCAGCGCCCTGCGGTGGTCCTCCGACAAGGGCTGGATCGACCGGCCCGGACCGCTCGGCGAACCCGCCGAAACCGCCTCCCTGCCCACCCTCGCCCAGCTCACCAGCGCCGAACAGCGCTGGGCCGACCGCGAGGAGGACATCACCACCGTCGGCGGCGACCCCTTCGAGGTCGGCCAGGTCTTCGCCCGGCGCTGGATGGAACGCCTCCCCGAAGCCGTCCACCTGCACAAGCTCGCCACCATGTACCCGCGGGTCCCGCACCGCATCGACGGGGAGCTGCTGCGCTACGCCGCCCGCTTCGGGCTGCTCGCCCACAAGGACGACCAGATCGACGAACACGACCGCTACGCCATCCGCGCCGGGTTCTGGCGGGAGATCGACGTCCGCGCCGCGGCCGAGCACGTGGCCGGTACGGCGGCCGCCGTACCGGGCGGCCCGGCGACCCCGGCGGCCGAGTAGGGCCGCGAGCCGCGTAGGCTGCTCCCTCGTGAGTACGGGCACAGCACCAGCAAGACCGCCGGGCAGCCGCAGCACGGCGGCGGCCGCGGCAGCCGCCGCGACAGCGGCCGAGGGCGCGGTCTGCACGGTGCGTGACCTGGTCAAGACCTATCCCGCCGTACGCGGCCGGCGCGGGGTCCCCGCCCTGCCCGAGACCCGCGCCACCGACGGGATCTGCCTCGACGTCCGGCGCGGCGAGATCTTCGGCCTGCTCGGGCCCAACGGCGCCGGCAAGTCCACCCTGGTCCGGCAGCTGACCGGGCTGCTGCGACCCGACTCCGGCTCCGTCACCCTGCTCGGCCACGACCTCGTACGCCACCCCGAGCGGGCCTCCCGGCTCCTGGCCTACCTCGGGCAGGAGTCCACCGCCCTCGACGAGCTCACCGTGGCCCTCGCCGCGGAGACCACCGGGCGGCTGCGCGGACTCGACGCCCGGACCGCCCGCGCCGCGCGCGACGCCGTCCTGGACGAACTCGGCCTGGCCCCCCTCGCCGACCGGCCCCTGAAGAAGCTCTCCGGCGGCCAGCGGCGCCTCGCCTGCTTCGCCGCCGCGCTCGTCGGCGAGCGGGCCGTGCTGGTGCTCGACGAGCCCACGACCGGCATGGACCCCGTGGCCCGCCGGGCCGTGTGGGCGGCCGTGGACCGGCGCCGCGCCGAACACGGCGCCACCGTGCTGCTCGTCACCCACAACGTGATCGAGGCCGAGACCGTCCTCGACCGGGTCGCCGTCATCGACCAGGGCAAGGTCATCGCCTGCGACACCCCGGCCGGACTGAAGGCCATGGTCTCCGACGAGGTCCGCCTCGAACTGGTCTGGCGCAGCGCACCCCCGCTCGACATCCCCGAGGTCGCGGCCCTCGCCGCCGCGGCCGCCGAATCCGGCCGGCGCTGGGTGCTGCGCCTCGCCCCCGACGCGGCGCGTGCCGCCGTGGCGGCGGTCACCGGCGGCCCCGCCTTCGCGGCCCTCGACGACTTCACGCTGGCGACCCCGAGCCTGGAGGACGTCTACCTCGCGCTGGGCGGGCGCACCACGAAGGGACTGGTGAAGTCGTGAGCGCCGGACCGGCTCCCGTCCCCGGTGCACTGGCCCCGCGGGCCCGGCTCCTGCCGTCCCTGTCCGCCGTGTACCGGGCGCAGCTCTCCCGGGCCCGGGTGGCGCGGATCCCGCTGCTGTTCGTCGCCACCTTCCAGTCCGTCGGGATCATGGTCCTGATGCGGGGCGTGGTCGACGGCGGCTCGGAGGCGCGGGCGGTGGTCGCCGGCTCCTCCGTGCTGGTGGTCGCCTTCGTCGCGCTGAACCTGCTCGCCCAGTACTTCGGGCAGCTGCGGGCGAGCGGCGGGCTCGACCACTACGCCACGCTGCCGGTCCCGCCCGCCTCGGTGGTTCTCGGCGCGGCCGCCGCGTACGCCTCCTTCACCCTGCCGGGCACGCTGGTCACGGCGGTGTTCGGGTGCCTGCTGTTCGGACTGCCGATGGGCGGGCTGTGGATCCTGGGCGCCGTGGTGCCGCTGGCCGGGGCCGCCCTGGCCGGGCTGGGCGCGGCCCTCGGGCTGCTCGCGCCGCGGCAGGAACTGGCCACCCTCGCCGGGCAGCTCGGCATGTCCGCGGCACTGCTGCTGGGGGTGCTGCCGCCCGAGCGGATGCCGGACGTGATCGTGTGGGCGCGGGACCTGCTGCCCTCGACGTACGGGGTGGAGGCCTTCGCGCGGACCTTCGCCCCGCACCCGGACTGGGCGGGGGTCTGCCTCGACCTCGGGGTGTGCGGGGCGGTCGGCGTGCTCTCGCTGGCCGTCGCCACGTGGGCGTACCGGCGGGCGGCGGTCCGCTGAGGCTCTCTGACCGTTGTCGCCCTCCGGCCACCGGTGCGGTCGCGTCGGCGACGAGGACACCTGGCACGATGTGGGAGTGACCGAAGCCGTGACCACGCCGAACCCGTTCGAACCGCCGCAGCAGCAGCCGTCCGCGGACGCGCCCGACGGCCTTGAGGGGCGCATCACCGCCGGGGACGTCCGCGACGGCGCCGCGATCACCCTCGTCGTGGGTGTGGCCGGTGTGCTCCTCGGGCTGCTGTGGGTGTGGCTCGCGCCGCGGGCGCAGTACGTGTCCAACGGCGAGGCCGTTTTCCTGCACAACACCGAGAGCGAGGCCCGGATCGGGGCCGACGCGATGTTCCTGTTGCTGTCGGTGGGGCTGGGCCTGCTGAGCGGGGGGCTGGTCTTCCTGTGGCGGCGCCGCGGGGGCGTCCCGCAGGTCGTCGGCCTCGGGTTGGGCTCCTGCCTGGCCGCCCTCCTGGGCTGGCGGGTGGGGCTGTGGCTGGGCCCGACCCAGGACGTGACCGCGGCCGCCTTGAAGGCCGGCAAGGGCGTCCCCTTCGACGCCCCCCTCCAGCTCCTCGCCCACGGCGTCCTCCTGGCCTGGCCGATGGCGGCCCTGGCCCTCCATCTGGCCCTGACGGCCCTGTTCTCCCCGCACGACCCGACCCCGTCGCCGGGCGGTCCCGCCCCGCAGCCCCCGCAGGCCTGACGGCGCCCTTCGCCGCTGCGCGGAGCAGTCCCCTCCCCGCCCCTTCTCCCCCAGCTACCGCTGGGAGGTGCCCCCAGAAACCGGGGCTCCGCCCCGGACCCCGTTCCGGGCGCTCCGCGCCCGGTGCGCTCAAACGCCGCGCGGGCTGGAAGATCCAGCCTCGTCGGCGTTTGAGGCGCTGGGGGTACCCCCAGCGGTA
>NZ_JBEYXK010000200.1:0-4057 GCF_040645035.1 Streptomyces sp. NPDC046876
GGGGTCCGGGGGCGGAGCCCCCGATCTTTGAGCCGCGCCGGCGATTGAGGCGGGCGGGGCCCGGGGCCGCAGGACCCGGTTTCGGGAAGGGGCGGGGTGGGGAAACGGCACCGCGCAGCGGCGGCCCCGGCCCCGGCCCCCCTCACCCCCGCGGCCGCGGTCAGGCCGGGGGTCTGCGCCGGGCCAGTACGCGGGCTCCGGCCACCGGCGCCACCAACGGCGGCCGGGCCTCCGTCCCGTACGAGGTCCGCCCCTCCGGCGGCGCAGGCGCGGACGCCCCCGGCAGCGGGAGGTGAGCCAGAGCGGACGGGTGAAGCGCCGTCACCAGCGTCAGGCGGCGGGGGCGTTCGCCCGTACCCGCCGAGGCCGACTCGCCAGGGCCGACCGGGTCCGCCGAACCGGCCTGGGCCGCCACGGCCAGGTCCGCAGGGCCCGCCGGGGCCGCGAGGGGCGGCGGCGCAGCGTCGGCCGAGGGTGCGGGAGCCGGGTCCGGCGGGGGCGGGGGGTCCGGGATCAGGGGGGTGGCTGTCTTGCGCAACGTCTCCCAGCGCTGCTCCCGCATCCCCCTCGAATGCCAGTCGTCCTCCTCCAGCGGCGCAGCCCCCCGCACCGGCCGATTCCGCCAACCATGCACGGACACCGCCACCACCACCCCACCCGGCAGCGTCCACCCCAGCGCCGCGACCCCGGTCGCCCACCACACGGGCCCGAACTCCGCCAGTTCCCCCGAGCCCAGCGGCCCGGCCGAGGCCGCCGTGAGCCCCGCCAGCGCCACCGCGCACACCACCGCCCCCAGCGCGGCCGTCAGGGCCGTCTCCCCGCCCGACACATCGCGCGCGCGCCGCACCGCGAACCACCCGACGGCCATCCCGGCAGCCAGCGGCACCAGGGCCGTCGCGCAGGTCAGCAGCGTCCCGGGCCCCTCCGCCGGCAGCGCCGCGAGCAGCGGGAACCGCGGCAGCGCGGGCGTTCCGGTGAAGCCGAGCGGTGTCGCGCTCGCGCCGCCGCCCAGGGCGAAGCCGGGCCCGAGGGCGTACGCCGCCGCCCAGACCACGGCGTTCGGCAGCAGCGCCAGCGCCAGCAGCAGGACCGCGAACCGGCCGGACCACACGTCGGTCAGCGCGAGGAAGGACCCCTTGACCTCCGCGCCGTGCCAGACCAGCGAGGCCCCGACGATCAGCGCGCCGCCGCCCAGCAGGACGAGCGCCCCGGCGGCCCCGGCCCGCAGCGCGAGCGCGTAGCGAGGGCGCGCGAGGGCCCGCCGCACGCCCGCCGGCCACCGGCGCGGCAGCGGCGGCGGCCCGAGGGGGCGCCCCTTGGCCGCCCACACCCCGCCGGCCGCGGCGAGCACGGCGACCAGCGGAACGTGCCAGCCGGCGCTGATCGGGTCGGCGGGCATCGGCCCGGCGGCGGCGTAGACGGTGGCGACGGCGCCGACGCCGAGGTAGCCGCAGAGCACGGCGGAGAAGACGGCGCTGGCCGGCAGCACCTCCTCCGCGTCGCTGCCGTCGCCGGGGGCGCTGCCGAGGCGGGCGGCGCGCCGCATCAGCAGCGCGGGCAGGGCGATGAGCAGCAGCGGGGTCACCCCGACGGGGGCCGGCACCCCGGAGAGGGTGTCGTACCGGACGAGTTCGGCGCCGTGGGCGAGCAGCCAGAGCCCGGCGGCCAGGTGCAGGGCGCCGCCGGGGCCGCTGTCGGGGTACGGGGAGCTGATCCACAGCACGATGACGAGCACGGCGAGGAAGCCGAGGCCCAGGCCGGCGGCCACGGCCCCGCCGAGCACGCAGGCGGCGGCCGCGGGCGAGCGCCGGCGGCGGCGCGGGGCGGCGGCGCGCGGGGGCCCGGCCGGCGGCTGCGCGACGGGCGGGGACGCGGCCGGCGCCGGCTGCAACGGGGTCCCGTGTTCGGTCACTTGGGTCACCCCGCCATGGTGCCAACGACACGCGCTATGAGTGAGTAACAGAGGAACGTCCGTTGTGTCGCTCAATATACGTTTATGTGTTCTTTCGCCCAGGGGAGTACGGCATGACGGAGAGCGTCGAGGAGCCCCGGCTCCCCTCGCCCACTGAGCGGCGCCGGCTGCGCGAGGCGGTGGGCCTGACGTGCGAGGAGGTGGCGCTGGCCGTGGGCGTCACGGCCGCCACGCTCCGGGCGTGGGAGGCGGGCCGCCTCGAGCCGCGGGGCCGCCAACGCGACCAGTACGCGCGCCTCCTGACGGGCACCCACCCGTCGGCCCCCGCGGCCCCGGCCGGGCGCGGCGACCGCCCCGCCGAGGCCGTGGCCGCGCCCGCACACGCCCCCGCGAAGACGGCGGCGTCCCGGGGCGCCGGACCCCAGCCCTCGGACGCCCCCGCGCGCCATGGCCCCCGCCGGGCGGCCGGAGGACGGTCGGCCCCGCCCGCACACGACGCGCCCGCCCCGGGCCAGGACCCGAGCCCCGCAGCGGGCTTCCGCCCCCCGGCCGGAACGCCGCCGAACCCGGAAGCCCAACGCCCCCCGACCGGCCCGCACCCGGACGGGTGGCCCCCGCCTCCCGCCCCCGCAGCCACCGCCGGAGCGGCCTCCGGACCGGACGCCGATCCGAGGGAGGCGGAAGCCGCCGCCGCACCCGCGGGCGCCGAAGCCACCAGCCGGCCCTCGGCCTTCCCGACGACCGGCGGAGCCCCCGGTACCGCCCGGCAGCACGACACCGGGGCCTCCCGGAGAGCCGACGGGCCCGCGGCCCACTCGAACGGCGGACCGAGGCACGCAAGGGCGACCGGCCCGTCGGCGGACCCCGGAGCCTCCGGCGGCCCTGTCGGCGCCGGGACCCCCGGCCGGTCACGGGACACCGGGACGAACGGCGAGCCGAGGCACGCGAAGGCGAGCGGCGCGCCCGTGGGCGCCGGAGCTGTCCGCACGACCGGGGCCGCGGGCTCGCGGGGCGGCGGCAGGGGCGCCGAAGTGGCCGGCGGTGGCGCCGGGGGCACGGGCCGTCGGGCCGGTCGCGGGGCTGCGGGGGTGCCGCAGCCGTCCGCCGGTGCTGCGGGGGCGGCACCGCGGGCCGGGGCCGGGGCCGCGTTCGAGCGGGTCTACCAGGGGGTGGCGGGGCGGCTCGTGCGGGAGGTGTACGTGCTCACCGGGGTGCCCGGGCTGGCGCTCGCGGCCGTCGAGCGGGCCTTCCAGCAGGCCTGGGCGCGGTGGCCGGAGGTGGCCACCGATCCCGACCCGGCCGGCTGGGTCCGCTCGGCGGCGTACGAATATGCCCTCTCCCCCTGGCGCCGGCTCCGCCGCGCCCACCGCCGGCCCGGACCCGGCCCGGCCGACCCCGCCGACCGGGTCCTGCTGGACGCGATGCTGGCGCTTCCGGCGGTCCACCGCCGCACCGTCCTGCTCTACCACGGTGTCGGCCTGGACCTCCCCGACACCGCCGCCGAGACCGAGGCCAGCACCCCCACCGCGGGCGGCCGTCTGCTGACCGCGCACGCGGACCTCGCGGCCCTCGTCCCGGAGCTGGCCGCCGCACCGCCCGAGCAGCAGGCCCAGCTGCTGCACGAGCGGCTGCGCGCGCTCCGGCCCGCGGTGGCCCTCGTACCCCGCCCGGCGGCCGCCGTACGGGCCGCGGCCGAGCAGCGCACGCGCCGCTGGACCCGTACGGTCGTCGGCGTGACCGCGGTGATCGCCATCTCCACCGGCTACACCCTGACCACCGCCCCCACCCGCTACGAGGCCCCTGTCGCACCCGGCAGCAGCGTCTCCGGCGTCCCCCCGCTCAGCGGCCCGCAGCGGCTCACCGAGCAGAGCCGCCTGCTGCGCGACAAGCTGCGCACCGGCCCGGCGGCCGGGCCGGCCCGCCTGGTCCCGCGCCTCGAATGAGCCCCTGAGACCCGGAGACCCGGAGACCCGGCGCAGGAACGGTTCGGCACGAGAAACGGGCGTGGCCCGCGCCCCTCCGCGGAGGGGTCGACGTGCACCGCGTTGCCGTCAGTCGCGGGGCCCGGATGGTTGATCCGGAGCTGGAGCCGGAGCCGGAGTGACCCACCGCAGCGCGAACCACAGCTCCGCCCGTACCTCCGGA
>NZ_JBEYXK010000201.1:0-4038 GCF_040645035.1 Streptomyces sp. NPDC046876
CCGCTACGAACGCAAGGCCGAGCACTTCCTCGCCTTCACCAGCATCGCCTGCACCCTCATCTGCTACCGCAGGCTCGCCAAATGAGATGGCCTCTTAGCCGTCGCGCTCAACCTCATTCGCCTCGACGCCTGGTGGAACGGCCACCCTCTCGACCGCACCCGCGTCAGCCACCTTGCCCGACTCGACCTCTCCCTCGCCGCCTGACCGAATGGGCTCCTGGCTCCCAGCTCGGACACCAGGGGTCAACCAACCGCCCAGTGGCTGGTACCGAACCGAGCGGACGTGCGACCATCGTGGGTGCACCGTGCGAAGATGCGCCCAGGACCGGGAGTATCCCGGACCCAGGCGCGATGGTCACGCGGTGGCCGTACCCGTTCCCCACCGGGTCCGCGACAAGATCGCGAACCCGGACTGAAGCATCAGGAGTGATCGAACAGAGTGGCTACGCTCTGCGGTGCTTCCCGGCCGAAGAAGATCTCCAGGTTCTTCGCCGAGCGGCCGGCGACGTCGCTGCTACGCAGGAACAGCCGCTCTTCGTAGGCGGTGAGCGCGACCTCGATGTCAGGTTGCTCAACCAGCTTGCTCGCCAGGTCAGCGCCGTCGTACATGGCGAGGTTCGCACCCTCGCCGGCGAAGGGCGACATCAGATGTGCGGCGTCGCCGACGAGCGTCACGCCGGGCACCCTGTCCCATGTGAGGCCCACGGGCAGGGCATAGATGGGTCGGAGCCACGGTTCCGCGTCGCTCTGGGTCACGAAGGCGGTAAGCAGCGGCGACCAGCCATCGAACTCGTCGGCAAGTTGACGCAGGCCCGCGGACGGGTCGCCGAAGTCGATCGACCTCATCCACCCCTCGGGCTTGTTCAGCGCCACGTATCCGCGCACATGCCCGTCGGCGTAGCGATGGGCGATGATGCCTTTGCCCGGCGCGACCGCCATCAGCGTGCCGCCGCCGATCGCGGCCACGCTCGCCCGACAGTCCTGGCCGCCCGGGGCGAGGGCGATCTCGATGAAGCAGGTTCCGCTGTAGAGAGGGTTGGCGGGGGTGAGCAGCGGACGCACCTTCGACCAGGCACCGTCCGCGCCGATGACGATGTCCGCGCGCGTGGCGGAACCTTCCGCGAAGGTGAGGTCGTAGCCACCCTCCACACGGTGCCGGACCGAGGCGAGCTTGTGACCCCACCTGATCGTCCCGGGCGCCAGCGAGTCGATGAGCAGGCGCCTGAGTTCGCCACGATCCACCTCTGGACGGGCCGAACCGGGGTCCGCAGGCATGTCGAACAGGATCGTGCCGTGGCGGTCGACCACGCGCTTGGCGTCCTCGCCCGGGCGGACCAGAGTGAGGAACTCGTCGTAGAGACCGGCTGCGCGAAGCGCGACCTGTCCGGTCTCTACGTGAATGTCGAGCAGGCCGCCCTGCGCACGGGTCGTCGCCGAAGCCTCACCCTCGTAAATCGTCGCGGCGACACCGTGAGCCTGAAGCACCCGGGCGAGCGTCAGTCCGCCCAGTCCCGCTCCGACAATGACGATGGTCTTCTGCATGCTGCGCTCCTCTGTCGCGCCGACACGCGTCGGCGATGGTCAGCGCCAAAAGCGGACGGGACGTCCGATCTCGGCAAGGAGACGCTCACCGATCAGAACCATCTGCATCGATGTACGAGCGATGTCCGGCGGGTGGGCCCGCGGAACATCGTTTTTCGCGACCTTGTGATTATAACTCGGCATCAGGTGAGGCACTGGGCCTCGTGGCCCCGGCACATCACGCTCGCCATGCTTGCCCTGGTTTTCCTGACCGCCGTCGCCGCCGACGCGGCACCACAGCGGCCAGCCGGTCCAAACCACTTCGACCACAGCCTCGATCCAATCACGCTGACCGTGCCGGAGATCCGCCGTCTCTTCGGTGCCATCTGCGACTCGCCTGCCGTGTCGACGGCCAGACTGCTGCACTGGTCCATCTGGCGCAGACGCCACCAGGCAACAGCCCGACGCAGCCACTACCGACGACGAACCCCCGACGAATCCGCCGGGTAGATCACGAAACCAGACTGGAGTACTAGTTGTATGAGGCCAGGACGTTGGTTACGGTCTGGCCGAGTGCGGCTGCCGGGTGGTTGTTCACCGAGGGCGGTGTGGGGTCGGTGGTAGTTGTAGTGGATGTTCCACACCGCCAGCGCCTGGGTGCGCTGTGTTTCGGAGGTCCAGGTGCGCGCGTACAAGAACTCTTCTGTCAGGATCCGGTTGTACCGTTCCACTTTCCCGTTGTGCCGGGGCGTGTACGGTCGGATCCGTTGGTGCCGTGAGCCGAGTAGGGCGCGGGTGAACGCGTCGGCGCGGTAGCAGGCGCCATTGTCGGTGACGAGCCGTTCGATGTGGGTGATGCCGTGTGCGGCGAACCACGCTCTGGCTCGGTGCACGAACGCGATCGCCGTTGAGGCCCTCTCATTTGGCAAGGGCTCGGTGTAGGCGAGCCGGGTGTGCCCGTCGATCGCGGAGTGCAGGTATACGTACCCTCCACCGCCGGTCTTCTTTTTGTTCCGGTTGGCTGCCCGGGAGTGGTCACTGTTTCGGCCGTGGGCTCGCCATCCGCCGCCGTCAGGTATCCGTCCTACCTTCTTCACGTCGATGTGCACCATGTGTCCCGGCCGGCGAGCGGTGATTGTGCGTGGTTTCCGAGTGGTGTGGCCGTCGGGGTCGATGAATCGGCGTCTGCTCAGGCCGAGATGGGCGAGGTGCCGGGTGACGGTACGCCGACTGACGGCGTGCGCGGTTTGGCTGAGTTCGAAGGCGATACGTCCTGCGGACCACTTGTGGTTTCGGCGCATCTGCTCGATCCGCTCCACTACCTCGCCCGGTGGCTGTGGGTTGGCGGTGGGGTGTGGAGGACCGGTCGTGCAGGCCGAGCTCACCATGACGTCGGTACCGGTTGACCCACTTGGAGGCGCATGCTCTGGAGATGCCCATCTCCGCGGCAACGTGGGCGATCGGACGTGACTGGCATCGCTCAACCAGTCGCCTGCGGCCCTCAACGGAGAGCGGCGCGTTGGCATGGGTGCCCATCAGATGGCGGCGAGGGTGTTGAGCAGGTGGCCAAGCCTTGCCGGCGCCTGAATGTGGGCCAGGTGGCCCTGGCCGGGGAGTTCGTGGACTTCGGCGTGCGCCAGGTGTCGGCGCACGTTGTCGAACGACGTTCCGTAGGGGGCCGTTCCGCGGTTGCACTGGCCGATGATCAGGTCGACTCGGTCTGCCTGTCGCGCCATCACATCCGGAGGCGGTGTCGCGTTGAGCGTACCGAGTTCGGTGTACAGCGGCCCGCTCAAGCGACGCAAGACCGCCCAACTGTCATGATCGGCCCGCAGATCCTCGACATGCGCCGCGGAGAATCCGGAGATCTGCCGATTGACGATCTCGACGCAGCGATCCCAGTCCGCCATCTCCGCCGCGTCCTTCAGGTCCGGCAGTGCATGACGTCCGAATGGCTGCATCACCGGCTCATAGGCGATCACCTGGTGAATCGGGTGCTTGTTGGCGGCCAGCAAGGCGATCAAGCCGCCGTAGCTCCAGCCGAAGAGCGCCCTCGTGCTGTCGAACTCGTCAAGGACCACACAGAGGTCCTCAACCTCTGTCCGCAGTGAGTAGGAATGGGTCAACGGTCCCGAGGGCGCGCGGCCCCGACGGTTCACGACTACCACTGAGGGCCAGGCCGCTATGGCGCCCGCAACATGGCGCCACGTGTGCGCATCACTCATCACGCCCGGGACGACGACGAGGCCCGGGGCATCCGGCTCCCCGTACACATCGGCCGTGACCCAGCTGCCCCCGCTGACTGCAATCTTCTTCTGAATCGTTCGCTCCACAAATCTATTATGGAGCGAACGATCTACAGTGCAAACGTGACCGAACGCAACCGTGGACGCCCCCGAGCCTTCGACCGCGACCGCGCGGTCCTCGAAGCCGCTCGCCTCTTCTGGCGACGCGGCTACTCCGGCACCTCGACCCGGACCCTGACCGCAACCCTGGGGCTATCCACCTCCAGCCTCT
>NZ_JBEYXK010000202.1:0-3940 GCF_040645035.1 Streptomyces sp. NPDC046876
CCGAGAACCACTGCTCCGCGGCCACTGTCAGCGGCGCCGATTACTCTGAGTAAGCAAGTGATCGCTGACTCAGGGGGAGCCATGTCAGGAACGCAGCACAGGGCAACACAGCACACGACGGACCACACCCCGGACCCCACCACGGCCAAGACCAAGGAAACGGCCCGGCGCCGCATGCTGCGCCGCGAGGTTCCCGGAACCGTCGGCCTCCTGGCCGACGCGGGGGACTTCGCGGCCATGCGCCGCTACCGCAGCTTCACCTTCGAGGACCACCAGGACTACCTCCGCGCCGTCGACGCACTGCTGCGGTCGCTCGCGGACGAGGGCATCCACACCACCGTTGCCCTCTTCGACCCCGAGGCGTACGCCGACTTCTGCGACGACAACGGCCTCGACCCGGACACCGCGGCATCGCGCAGCCGCTTCACCGCAGAACTCGCGGGCACCGGCCCCGCCCTGCCCTACACCGGCTGCCCCGTCGACGAGATGGTCCCGCTCCTGATCGACGAGGCCGTGCGGCAGTCCACCTGGGAGTACGCCACCGCGCTCCTCGCCGGCGTCGGCGCCTGCGCCGACTGCGGGGAGGACATCGGCCGCGCCGCCTTCGAGCGGGCCACCGCGGCCCTGACCCGCCTCGTGGAGCACGCGGGGCCCGGTCACCACCACCTGGTGTGCAGCGTCCCGACGGAGGACGAGCAGCTCGTCGCGGTCCTCCACGCCGAAGCCCCCGACGACGCGGACGGCCCGCCGTATGCCGCCGACCGGGAAGGCCTCGGCTTCGTGGCCGTCCTCGCCGCCGGCCTCGCCCTCGGCGGCACCGGGGGACTGGTCCTGCGCAGCACCACCCCCGGGTTCGCCGACCGGGTCCACGGCTGGCGCCTGGACCGGGGCAGGCTCGTCCCGCTCTCCGCGGCAGCGGTGTTCAACGCCTACTGCACCGACGCCGACACCGGAGAACCCGTAGCCCCCGAGCCGGGCGTCGAGTACTGCCCCGGATACGAGGTGGACGGTCCGGACCCCCACTCCTAGAACGGCCGAGGGGCCCCCGCCACAGGCGAAGGCCCCTCGACCGTCAAGCACCGCCAAAAACGCTGAACAACAACAAACAACGCCAAACAACGACAAGCAATGTCAAGCAGCGTCGAGCGCCGACGGCGCCCGTCGGCTCACTCGCCGGACAGCACCGCCTGCGCGGCCACACGGGCCTCCTCGGCACTGTCGGCCGCGCGTGCGGCTGCCGCGGCACGCTCGCACTGCGCCAGCGTGTGCTTGGCGA
This sequence comes from Streptomyces sp. NPDC046876, assembly GCF_040645035.1. NCBI lineage: Bacteria > Bacillati > Actinomycetota > Actinomycetes > Kitasatosporales > Streptomycetaceae > Streptomyces > Streptomyces sp. NPDC046876. The sequence continues at coordinate 1,277 of NZ_JBEYXK010000202.1, forward strand.
GCGTCGCCCGCACGTACGGGATGGAAGCGGCACCCATGGAGAGGGAGGTGACACCGAGACCCGTCAGCACACACGCGAGCAGCGGGTCGGAAGCGGCCTCGCCGCAGACACCGCAGCTCTTGCCCTCCGCCTTGGCGGCCTCGGCCGCCAAGGCGATGAGGTCGAGCAGCGCCGGCTGCCACGGGTCCTGCAGCCGCGAGACCGCACCGACCTGCCGGTCGGCGGCGAACGTGTACTGCGCCAGGTCGTTCGTGCCCAGCGACAGGAACTCGACCTCCTGCAGGATCGAGCGCGCCCGCAGCGCGGCGGAGGGGATCTCCACCATCGCTCCGAACTTCGCCCGGAGCCCGGCCGCCCGGCAGGCGTCCGCGAACGCCTTGGCGTCGGCGCGGTCGGCCACCATGGGGGCCATGACCTCCAGGTAGACCGGCAGTCCCTCGGCCGCCTTCGCGAGCGCGGTCAGCTGGGTCCGCAGCACCTCCGGGTGGTCCAGGAGCGTCCGCAGGCCGCGCACGCCCAGCGCCGGGTTCGGCTCGTCGGACGGCGTCAGGAAGTCGAGGGGCTTGTCGGCGCCGGCGTCCAGCACCCGCACCACGACCCGCCCCTCGGGGAAGGCCTCCAGCACCTTGCGGTACGACTCGACCTGCTTCTCCTCCGACGGTGCCTTCTTGCTGTCGTCCAGGAACAGGAACTCGGTCCGGAACAGGCCCACGCCCTCCGCCCCGGCCTCCACGGCCGCCGGCACGTCCGCCGGCCCGCCCACGTTGGCCAGCAGCGGCACCTTGTGGCCGTCGGAGGTGGCGCCCGGACCGGAGGAGGCGGCCAGCGCCGCCTTCCGCTCGGCCGCCGCGGCCTCCAGCTCGGCGCGCTTCTCCGCCGACGGGTCCACGAACAGGTCGCCCGTGCTGCCGTCCACGGCGATCAGGGTCCCCTCGGCGATCTCGCAGGCACCCGGCAGCGCCACGATCGCCGGCACGCCCAGCGCCCGCGCGAGGATCGCGCTGTGGCTGGTCGGGCCGCCCTCCTCGGTGACGAAGCCGAGGACGAGCGCCGGGTCGAGCAGCGCCGTGTCGGCGGGCGCAAGGTCCCGCGCGATCAGCACGTACGGCTCGTTGCTGTCCGGCACACCCGGCATCGGCACGCCCAGCAGCCGCGCCACGATGCGGTTGCGGACGTCGTCCAGGTCGGCCACGCGGCCGGCCATGTACTCCCCGGCCCCCGCGAGCAGGTCGCGGTAGGCGGCGAACGCGTCGTACACGCCGCGCTCGGCGGTGCTGCCGACGGCGATGCGCCGGTCGACGTCCGCCATGAGCTCGGGGTCCTCGGCGATCATGGCCTGGGCCTCCAGCACGTGCTGGGCCTCGCCTCCGGCCAGCTGGCCGCGCGCGATCAGGTCGGCCGCAACCGCCCGCACTGCCTGACGGGCGCGCCCCTGTTCGCGCTCCGCCTCATCCGCAGTGATCTGCCGGGCCGGCGGCTCCAGGACCGCCGTGCCCATGTGCCGCACCTCGCCGATCGCCACCCCGTGGCTCACGCCGACGCCTCGCAGCGTTGTCTCCATTTCACCGTCTCCGATTGAGCGGCGGGCCCGGCCGCCGCGGTGGATGTCCGACCCGCCCGCCCGTGCAGGCGGACACGTCACTGCCAGCTGAAGAGGACGTCGCCGGCCTTGACGTCGCCCTTCTCGTTGAGGTCGACGAGCGATTCGGCCGTGGCCTCGAGCGCGACGACGGGGCAGATCGGCGACTTGCCGGCGTCCTCGACCGCCTGCGGGTTCCAGCGGATGACGGCCTGGCCGCGGGTCACCGTGTCGCCCTTGTTGACGAGGAGCTCGAAGCCCTCGCCGTTGAGCTGGACGGTGTCGATCCCGAGGTGCGTGAGGACGCCGTGCCCCTCGCCGTCGACGACGACGTACGCGTGCGGGTGCAGGGAGACGACCACACCGTCGACGGGGGACACCGCCTCCGAGGGCTCGCGCACGGGATCGACAGCGGTACCCGGACCCACCATCGCGCCGGAGAACACCGGATCGGGCACAGCCGCGAGTCCGATGGCACGCCCGGCAAGAGGGGACGTCACGGTGGTCATGGGGGCCTCCCAGGGGTGGGGCTTCGACGCGCCGTCGTCACTGCCTGTCCTCGACGGCGTACGTTGAGAAGGGTATGTCATGAGATGTCCGGGTTCGCGTGAACGAACCTCCTGGCCGGAGGCCGCGACGCGGTCACGCGACACCGTAGTGGACTAGACCATACGCCTGAATCGATTTGCCTGTGAACCGGAGGCGTTGTACTGTCGTGAGTCCCGCCAGGGCGTGCCGCGTGAACTTCTCGCGAACAACCGATGGACGGGAACCCACCCCACAGGTAGCTGATCTTCGTCTCAGCTCTCGGTCCTGTGCCGTTGCGTTGCGCTCAATGCGTTTCGTGTCGGTGAATCGGTCGAGTTGCGAGAGACATAGAAAGCACTGGTAGGGTCGGGAAAGCCGGAAAGGGAAACCGCGAAAGCGGAGGACCTGGAAAGCGGGCGAGAAAGACTCTGATAGAGTCTGAATCGCAAGAAAGAAAAAACGAAGAACGAAAGCCCGGAGGAAAGCCCCAGTAAGTGTTACTGCGGGTGAGTACAAAGGAAGCGTCCGTTCCTTGAGAACTCAACAGCGTGCCAAAA
>NZ_JBEYXK010000203.1:0-3938 GCF_040645035.1 Streptomyces sp. NPDC046876
ATTTATTCCAGATCCTTGCCCATAAACTTCGGGTATCTTTTTTAGGCATTATTGGTTCAGGTTCGCTTTCTTCCTCCTGTGAGGACGATTCTACGCGTGTTATTTTTGATTGCTCGGCCGAAGAGGCATCAAGTGGCTGCATATTGCCCTTCAGTGTTTTCACTTCTTCCAAGATCTGTTCGTTTTGCTGTTCTTGCTTTTGAACGCTTTGTGCCATTCGATCAATCGATTGTTGCTGGTGCTGGATTATTAACCAGTGCAACCAAAAAGCAAATCAACGAAATTAAAAATATCGTTGATACTTCTTTCGATAACATGTTCCAATACGTGGATTTAGACAATACTCAAGATAGACAGAGAGCAATAGACTTGGTAAGGAAAATCGAGAAGTTGCGAATTTTCACAGGTGATGATATTGGAATTACAAACGAAAAAGCGAGCCAATTAATTCAAACAGCTATATTAGATTTCAAGCGATTAAATCATTTGCTAGAAAAAAACAATCTTGAACTTTCTCGAGACACGGTAAAAAAAGTAGAATTTTATAATTGGCTCGAAGATAGAGGTTAAAACACAGGAAAAGGGATGGAGTGAGGTAAAGTGATTCCATTTGACCGTATCGAGAAGAGCCGACTGTATCTAGGAGTTGCGCAAGTAGAATTAGACTTTATTCTTAACATATTAGAAAAATATGAACCTGAAAATGAACACACAAAACGATTAGACGCATTGGCAATGGTTTTACATCGTGAACAATTAAAATACGCAGGGGAGAAAAGAGATGAGAATACAAGAATATAGAACTCGTTATGAAACTCTTTTGAAAATGGAATGGACTAGTGTTGAACGATCTAAAATGCTTTTGGGTCTTCTAGGTGATATTGAAAGGTCAGCGAACCTTTTAACTTCTACGAGCGAGACACAAGAAAGTGAAAGAGAAGAATTAAGAGCTTTGTATCGTGAAGTTCTTATGAGTTTTGATTCTAATGATTCTAAGCAAATTGAAAGTGAGTTGAGAAAAATGTCAGCGGAAAGTGAAAAAAATAATACACTTGTCGGATTTCATTTAAAAAGTAAAAAAGATGAACCACGCGTTTTGTCTCTCAAAGAATATACCTGGCATATTCCCAAAACAATGCGTAATTTAAATATTCAACAAGGTGATATCGTAGGCGTGGGCAAACATAAAAAACCGTTTTTAGTTTCAAATGTTTTTCGAGAAGAGTTTGAAGAGACAGGCGAACGATATAAACGCGTAACAGCTTTTTACGAAAGATTTTCTGAAAAGGAATAGCAAAAGCTATTCCTTTTTTTTTATCTTTCATTCAGCTTATGAATTTAGATTAAAAATAACAGCTGCAAGCGAGTATTTTTTTAATCTAGCTATTGATTTTAATTGGTACAAAACTGTACCAATGCCTCGCAGAGCCTTCATTTTGCACATGGTACATGTCAAAATACCGAGAAGGTTACTTTGTCAAAGTAACAAACGGTCTGGTATAATTTTGGTCAGAGGTGATGGGTTTATGAGTATGAGTATTTCATGTCAAAAATCTTCAACAAGAACGAACATCAAACATAACAACCGAAAGATGAGTGAGAAGGAAAAAGAACAAAATAAACACATTGATCCGACTCGTTCTCATCAAAATAAATACTTAGTTCAAGAAAATATAAAAGATTTGTATGAAAAAGAATTTGGAGAAGCGTTGGAAAAATACAACGCGAAACAGACAAGGCAAGACCGAAGAATTCCAGATTACTACAAGCACATTCAGTCGAGTAAAAAGACATCAGTTCAACAAGAAATGATTATTCAAGTTGGAGACAAAGATGATTTTTCTAGTAATGAAAAAAAAGAACTTGCAAATGATGTGCTGCGGAAATGGTTTGATGGATTTGAAAAACGAAATCCACATTTAAAAATCTACAACGCTGTCATTCATAACGACGAAGCAAGTCCACATTTACATATCAACTTCGTTCCAGTTGCTGGCGAGTACAAACGAGGAATGGAAAAGCAAGTTTCTTTCGACAAAGCCATTCTCCAGCAGGATTCATTCCTACAAAAAGAACGGCCATTTGATCAGTGGCGTGAAAAAGAAGTGGATTTACTAGAAAAAATACTAAAAGAACGTGGAATCGAACGAAAACTAGTTGGCAAAAATCAATATAAAGACGTTAATGACTACAAAGAGAAAAAAGATTTAGAGCGTGAAATCAAGCAATTGAAAGAAATTGTGCCCGATGAAAAAACGGTTATTCCTTTTCTAAAAAAAGAAATTGAAACCGAAGTGGTTCAGAAATTCGTAGGAAAATCAGAAGTCATTGAGCGTGAGACCGAAAATTACGTATTGTCTCCTGAACAGTACAAAGAACTAAGCGAACAGATTCATGCAGCTGTCGTTATTAAAAAGGATTATGAACACTTAAAGACAACCGATCTAGCTAAAGAAAATGCACAATTACGTATTGAAAAAGAAGATTTCAGACTTGATTTCAATCGTGTTGTTGAAAAATTCAACACGAAATTAGATGACTACAAAAAGTTAGAATATAAATACAACCGTTTAAAGACGCATGCAAGGGATTTGAAGCTTGAATTAACCACGACCTATCTTAGCGCTAAAAAGTTTATAAAAGATCATACAGAGGACTCCAGGAGCTTTAAAGGAGCTTTTAAAAAGTTTGGAGACCTCGTTAAAGAAAAAACCTCGATGGTTCGAGACAAGAACGACTTAGAACCAAAAGTAAGTGAATTTGAACGAACGCACAAAAAGGAACTCGAAAAAGAGCGAGATAACGGATTGAGTCGATAATTCCATCTGCCTTTCTTGCTAACGTTTTTGAATTGCCGTAAACAAATCCTAATGAGCCTTCTAAGCTTTCTAATTACTACAAACAGCCTTCGTTTGGTTTTTATCTCAAAAAGCTTAGAAGGCTTTATATGGCTTTTTGAGATACATATTGTTTTTTCTATTTTTCACCATGAAATGGTGCTCCCTATATATATATTACTTTAAAAGATTACTTACATTACTTACATTTAAGGTGAGCTCTGACGCTTAGAGCCACAAGGGATTCAGGTTTTAAAAATAACTTTTACTCCCTTTTAAAATAACTTTTACTCCCTTTTGAAATAACTTTTTCTCCTTTTCAAAAATAACACGTTGATTTTTTTGTTATTTAAGTGCTATATTTAAAATAACATAATCCTTTTAAAAGTTATTTTAAAACAGGAGTATTTGTTATAGTACGAGTAATTCAGCGTAAGAGAAATTGTGTCACTGGGGGAATTATGATGGGGAGAGTAAATAGTAAAACGAAGTTGATTTCATACGAAAATTCCATAAAAAAAAGCAACGAATTATCTATGGCTAAGTTATATCAAGGATTGACCCTCAATCAAATGCAGTTGCTTGCATACTCTATTTTTTGCACACAAAAAAATGGAGTTACAGAATTTCGCAAAACTGATTTTGAAGAAAAATTTGGTGTACTTCAATATCGAACAGAAGACGCCTTAAAAGATTCTGATAAAATCACGAGTATAAAATTTAGTACAGTCGATATGGAAAATGAAAAGTTCAAATTTTGGAATGCCTTTATAGGCATGGGATATGACAAAGGATTATTTACCTTTGAATGGAGTCCCAAAATGCTTCCACATATTTTAGAAGTTAAAGAAAAATACTACGTAACAACAGATTTAACCATTGCTTCAAATTTTAAAAGTAGTTTCTCTTGGACACTATACGATTACTTAAAAGCGCATTATGGCTGCTGGTATAAAAATATTTCTAAAAATGAATTGATGGAGTTATTTGGTGTATGTTTCGATTGTTGCCAAGCCGTTCTCATCCGTAGTGGCGGAAACATCTTCTGTCCGTACAACAATCGCACTAATTTGACTGTCGTTTTCTGCTGCTTCACCGAAC
>NZ_JBEYXK010000204.1:0-3910 GCF_040645035.1 Streptomyces sp. NPDC046876
CTGGACGCGGCTCTGCGCGTGCTGCCGGTGGGCGTGGTCGGTGAGCTGTACGTCACCGGTGCGGGTCTGGCGCGCGGCTATGTGGACCGACCGGGTCTGACGGCGGAGCGGTTCGTCGCCGACCCGCACGGCCAACCCGGAACCCGCATGTACCGCACCGGCGACCTGGTCCGCTGGCGCGCCGACGGACAACTCGAATACATCGGCCGAGCCGACGACCAGGTCAAGATCCGAGGCTTCCGCATCGAACTCGGCGAAGTCGAAGCAGCCCTCGCCGCCCACCCCGAAATCGCCCAGGCCACCGCCCTGGTCCGCACCGACCAGCCCGGCGACAAACGCCTCGTCGCATACGCAGTCCCCACCGAAGGCATCACCCTCGACCCCACCGACATCCGACGCAGCCTCGCCGACAGCCTGCCCGAGTACATGGTCCCCTCAGCCGTCATCGTCCTCGACCACCTCCCCCTCACCTCGAACGGCAAACTCGACCGCAAGGCCCTGCCGGCCCCCGACTTCGCCGCCTCCGCAAACGGCCGCGCACCCCGCACACCCCGCGAACAACTCCTCTGCGACCTCTTCGCCGAAGTCCTCCGACTCCCCCACGTCAGCATCGACGACAGCTTCTTCGACCTCGGCGGGCACTCCCTCCTCGCCACGCGTCTCATCAGCCGTATCCGGACCGTCCTTCGGGCCGAGATTCCCCTGCGTACTCTGTTCGACGCCCCGACCGTCGCCGAACTCGCGGAGCGGTGGGACACCGGCACCGAGACCCGCATCCCCCTGACCCGACGGGAACGCCCCGAGCTGGTTCCCCTGTCGTTCGCCCAGCGCCGGCTGTGGTTCCTCAACCAGCTGGAGGGCCCCAGCCCCACCTACAACATCCCCTTCGCCCTGCGGCTGTCCGGTCGCCTCGACCTGAACGCCCTCGATGCCGCCCTGGCCGACCTCGTGGCTCGGCACGAGAGCCTGCGCACCGTCTTCCCCGCCCCGTCCGGAAAGCCTCACCAGCTCCTGTTGCGGGGCGGCGAGGCCTTCGCCGGGCTGCCGGCAGCCCAGCACGTCGACGAGTGCGAACTCGAGGAACTGCTCCAGGAGTTCGCGTGCCAGGGATTCGATCTGGCCACTGAGGCTCCACTGCGTGTCGCGCTGTTCCGGCTCTCCGACGACGAGCACGTGCTGTCCGTCGTCGTTCACCACATCGCAGCCGACGGCGAGTCCGTCGCCCCGCTCTTCGCCGACCTGGTCGCCGCGTACGAGTCACGCTGCCGGAACGAGGCCCCCGACCGAGCCGCGCTGCCGGTGCAGTACGCCGACTACACGCTGTGGCAGCACGAGCTGCTCGGCGACGAGGAGAACCCGGATAGCCTGGCGGCACGCCAACTCCGTTACTGGAGCTCGGCTTTGCAGGAGCTGCCGGAGGAACTCCCGCTGCCCTACGACCGGCCTCGGCCGGCCGTCGCCGACCACCGCGGCGACACCGTCGCCTTCCGGCTCCCGCCCGAGCTCCACCGGGAAATCACCGCCCTGTCCCGCAGCACGGGCACCAGCCTCTTCATGACCGCCCAGGCGGCTCTGGCCGCCCTGCTCACCCGGCTGGGCGCGGGCACCGACATCCCTCTGGGCAGCCCGGTCGCCGGTCGGAACGACAACGCGCTCGACGACCTCGTCGGGTTCTTCGTCAACACCCTCGTGCTGCGCATGGACACGTCGGGTGACCCCACCTTCCGCGAGCTCCTGGAGCGCGTACGCGAGACCGACCTCGCGGCCTACGCCCACCAGGACCTCCCCTTCGAGCGCCTGGTGGAGGTCGTCAATCCGGTCCGCTCGCTGGCGCGCCACCCCCTGTTCCAGGTCCTCCTCACCGTGCAGGGCGACTCCGCTCCGGGCGCCGACCTGCCCGACCTGCGGATCGGCCTCGAAACGCTGGCACCCGGGGTCGCCAAGTTCGACCTCGCGTTCGGCCTGGTCGAGCGGACCGACGCCGCCGGCGGGCCCGGCGGGATCGACGGACTCCTGGAGTACGCGAGCGAGCTCTTCGACCCGGCGACCGCCGAGGCGCTCGCCACCCGCTTCGTCCGCGCGCTCGAAGCGCTCGTCTCCGAACCCGACGCCCCCATCGGGCAGATCGACATCCTGACGGCCGAGGAGCACCGGCGGATCGTCGAGGAGTGGAACCGGACGGCCCACGAGCTCCCCGAAGCCGCCAGGTCACTCCAGCGCTGCTTCGCCGACCAGGCCGCCCGCACGCCGGCGGCCGTGGCACTGCGCCGGGGCGACGACGTCATGACCTACCGCGAGCTCGACCTGCGTTCGTCCCGCCTGGCGCGGCGGCTCACCGACGCCGGCGTCGGCTCGGAGGGCGTCGTCGGTGTGCTGCTCGACCGCTCGCCCGCGCTCGTCGTCGCGTTCCTCGCCGTGCTGAAGGCCGGGGGCGCATACCTTCCCCTGGACCCCGCCGACCCTGAGATCCGCCGCCGGCGCATGCTGGCGGAGACCGGAGCCCGGGTCGTGCTCACCGACCGGCTCGACTCGGACCGCAGTGGTCTCCCCGACGACGTCGTGCTGCTCGCCCCGGACACCGACGGCGGGCCGGACGCCCCGGACACCGCTGGGAGCCCGTTCCATGCCCCGGGCCACGCCCAGAACACGGCGTACGTCATCTACACGTCGGGGTCCACCGGTGAGCCCAAGGGTGTGGCTGTCCCCCACGCCGCGGTCGTCCACCTGGCACTGGACCGGCGCTGGCAGGGTGAGGCGCATCGCCGCGTCCTCTTCCACTCGAAGCATTCCTTCGACGCCGCCACCTACGAGATCTGGACGCCGCTGCTGTCGGGCGGCGAGGTGGTCGTCGCCCCACCGGCCAGCCTCGGCGCGGACGAACTAGAGCACCTGACGGCCGACGGCCGGGTGACCGGCCTCTGGCTCACGGCCGGACTCTTCAACCTCATCGCGCGCGAGCGCCCCGGCAGCCTGGCCGGTGTGCGAGAGCTCTGGGTGGGCGGCGACGTCGTCGACCCGCATGCGGTGCGCCGCGTCCGGGAAGCGTGCCCCGGCATCAGCATCGTGGACGGCTACGGCCCCACCGAGAACACCACGTTCACCACGTCCTACCGCATCCCCGACACGGATGCGGACGAGGTCCGCTCGGTGCCGATCGGCCGTCCGATGGACAACACCCGGGTGTACGTGCTGGACGCGGCTCTGCGCCCGGTGCCGACCGGCGTGGCCGGCGAGCTCTACGCGGCCGGTGCGGGTCTGGCGCGCGGCTATGTGGACCGACCGGGTCTGACGGCGGAGCGGTTCGTCGCCGACCCGCACGGCCAACCCGGAACCCGCATGTACCGCACCGGCGACCTGGTCCGCTGGCGCGCCGACGGACAACTCGAATACATCGGCCGAGCCGACGACCAGGTCAAGATCCGAGGCTTCCGCATCGAACTCGGCGAAGTCGAAGCAGCCCTCGCCGCCCACCCCGAAATCGCCCAGGCCACCGCCCTGGTCCGCACCGACCAGCCCGGCGACAAACGCCTCGTCGCATACGCAGTCCCCACCGAAGGCATCACCCTCGACCCCACCGACATCCGACGCAGCCTCGCCGACAGCCTGCCCGAGTACATGGTCCCCTCAGCCGTCATCGTCCTCGACCACCTCCCCCTCACCTCGAACGGCAAACTCGACCGCAAGGCCCTGCCGGCCCCCGACTTCACCGCCTCCGCAAACGGCCGCGCACCCCGCACACCCCGCGAACAACTCCTCTGCGACCTCTTCGCCGAAGTCCTCCGACTCCCCCACGTCAGCATCGACGACAGCTTCTTCGACCTCGGCGGAGACAGCATCATCGCGATCCAACTCGTCAGCCGGGCCCGGGAAGCCGGACTCGTCATCACCCCACGGGACGTATTCCAGCACC
>NZ_JBEYXK010000205.1:0-3886 GCF_040645035.1 Streptomyces sp. NPDC046876
CAATCCAGCCCGCGCGGCGTTTGAGCGCACCGGGCGCGGAGCGCACGGAACGGGGTCCGGGGCGGAGCCCGGTTTCGGGAAGGGGCGGGTAGGGGTACGGCCCCGCGCAGCGGCACAATCCAGCCCGCGCGGCGTTTGAGCGCACCGGGCGCGGAGCGCACGGAACGGGGTCCGGGGCGGAGCCCCGGTTTCGGGAAGGGGCGGGTAGGGGTACGGCCTCGCGCAGCGGCACAATCCAGCCCGCGCGGCGTTTGAGCGCACCGGGCGCGGAGCGCACGGAACGGGGTCCGGGGCGGAGCCCGGTTTCGGGAAGGGGCGGGTAGGGGAACGGCCCCGCGCAGCGGCACACCCCCGCAGGCAACGGCCGACCCGAGCCACGGCCCCCGGCCCCGCCCGGCAGGCCGACGGACGGAGTCCGGCGCAGCGGCGCGATGCGGGTGAGGCGCCCCAGGCGCCGAGCCCCGCGAGCGGCGCCTGGAAGAGGGATCAGGCGGCCGTGAACAGGAGGGCGGCGTTGTGGCCGCCGAACCCGAACGCGTTGGCCAGCGCCGCAGGCACCGGCATGCGCCGCGCCCCACCCGCAACCACGTCCAGGCCGCCGATCTCCGGATCCAGCATCTCGAGGTTGCGCACCGCCGGAACCACCCCCTCGTACACCGCCCGCACCGCGGCAATGGCCCCGACTGCCCCCGCCGCCCCGAACATGTGCCCCGTCATCGACTTGGTCGCGGTCACCGCCGCATGCGTGCCCACCGCCTCGGCGATCGACCGCGCCTCCACCAGGTCGCCCGCCGGCGTCGACGTCGCGTGCGCGTGCACGAGCGCGACGTCGGCCGGGGCGAGCCCGGCCGCGGCCAGCGCCGCCCGCACCGCCCGGACCTGACCCGGCGCGTGCGCGGCCGTGATGTGGTGGGCGTCCGAGGTCACCCCGGCCCCCGCCAGGCGCGCGTACACCCGGGCCCCGCGCGCCGCCGCGAACTCCGCCCGCTCCAGCACGACCAGCCCGGCGCCCTCGCCGATGACGAACCCGTCACGGCCGGCGTCGAACGGCCGGGAGGCCCCCGCCGGGTCCTCGTTGCGCGTCGAGTGGGCCTTGGACTGGGCGAACCCGGCCAACGGCAGCGGGGCCACGCAGGCCTCCGTACCGCCGGCCACCACCACGTCGGCCCGGCCGAGCCGGATCAGGTCCAGGGCGAGCGCCAGGGCCTCCCCGCCGGAGGCGCAGGCGCTGACCGGGGTGTGCGCGCCGCCGCGCGCGCCGAGCTCGATGGACACCCAGGCCGACGGCCCGTTCGCCATCAGCATCGGCACGGTGTGCGGCGAGACCTTGCGCACCCCCGAGGCCTCCAGGACGTCGTCCTGCCCGAGCAGGGTCAGCGCCCCGCCGGTCCCGGTCCCGATCACCACGGCGAGCCGTTCCGGCTCCACCTCCGGCCGCCCCGCATCGGCCCACGCCTCGCGGGCCGCGACCAGCGCGAGCTGCTCGCACCGGTCCATGCGGCGCGCCTGCACCCGGTCCAGCACCTCGGCCGGCTCCTGCCGCACCCGCCCGGCGATGCGCACGGGCAGATCGGCGGCCCACTCCTCCTCCAGTGCGCGGATCCCGTTCTCGCCGCGCAGCATCGCCTGCCAGGTCGTCGCCGCATCGCCGCCGAGCGGGGTGGTGGCCCCGAGGCCGGTGACGCAGACGCCGGTGATACCCGTACCCATGACAGATCCCCCTTGTGGTCATCCCACAGTCGTTCGGACTGCTCGTGCTTCCACTGTGCCAAGGGGGGCCGGGCGACATGAGCAAGATGATCAATGGATTCCTGATCACGGATTTGTATGCTTCGGCCATAGCGGCGGGGAAAGGAGCAGGAGGCGGATCGGCGGAGGTCAGCCCGCCAGGACCGTGCCCACCCAGGCCGCGACCACCATCAGGCAGGCCAGCAGCTCCACCAGCACGCTCGTCCCCACCGCCCGCATCACGGCCCGTACCGAGGCCCACGCCTCCCCGTGCGTGCCCAGCCGGAGCCGCTCGCACAGGTAGATGCCGCCCACGAACCCCGGAACCGCCCCCAGCACCGGGACCACCACGAAACCGAGGAGCGCGCCCGCCCCCGCGTACGCCGCCATCCGGCGGGTGACGCCCACCCCGCGCAGCCGCCGCGGCGGCAGCTGCCACTTGACCACCTGGACCACCAGCAGCAGTGCCGTCGCCGACACCAGCAGCGACCACGCCGGCGCCGTCCGCTCGTGCAGCGCCCACCACAGCACGGCCGCCCAGACCAACCAGGTCCCCGGAACGCCCGGGACCAGCACCCCGAGCAGCCCGAGCAGCAGGACCAGCCCCACCAGGAACAGCTGAGGCAGATCCATGCGCTCAGCGTGCCCGACCTGCTGCTACCGGGCCACCCAGCCCCGTTCGTACGCGTGCCAGCCCAACTGGAGGCGGGTCGTCACCCCGGCCAGCTCCATCAGGCCCTTCACGCGCCGCTGCACCGTGCGCAGTCCGAGCTCCAGGTGCTTGGCGACGCTGGCGTCCGTCATCCCGGCCAGCAGCAGCGTCAGGATCTCCAGGTCCGTGGCGTCCGGCACCCCGTCCGACTCCTCCGGCGCCCCGGTGGCCCCCAGCCGCAGCGGCATCGCCTCCCGCCACACCGCCTCGAACAGCCCGACCAGCGACTCCAGCAGCCCCGAGGCGTGGACGACGAGGGCCGCCGGCTCCGTGCCGCGGGCCGTGAGCGGGACCATCGCCAGGGCCCGGTCCGCGATCACCAGGCTGGTCGGGACCCGGTGCGTCACCCGTACCCGCTCGCCCCGCGCCAGCGCCGTCGACGCCTCGCGGATGCCGGTCGGCAGGCCCAGGACGTCCCGCTCGATCACCACCCGGTACGCGACGCCCCGTACGGCGGCCTGCTCCTCGGCCGGCTCGTTCTCCATCCCGGACACCACCAGCGGCCGGGCGCTGGCCAGCGCGCACACCTCGTGGGCCGCGCCCAGCTGGATCTGGTGGAAGCGGTGCGCGACGGCGCTCGCGCCCGTCACCACCTCGACCAGGTCGTGCACCGCCGACTCGGCGGCCTCGCCCCGGTACTCCCGGGCCAGGAGCTCCGCCGCCTGCTCCGCCTGCTCCAGCTCGATCCGCTGCTGGGTCAGCAGCGCCCCCAGCGCCACCCCGGGCGGGGCGGCGACCCAGCGGCCCGGGCGGGCCGATGACTGCGCCGCCAGGCCGTGCCGCTCCAGGTGCCGCAGGGCGCGCTCCGTCTGCGGTACGGGCAGTGCCAGGCGGTGCGCGAGGTCCGGCACCTCCGCCGCCCCGAGCGCGACCAGCGCGCGGTACGCCGACTCCTGGCCCTCGTCCAGGCCTATCGCGTTCAGCAACCCTTCCACCCCCACCTCTCGCCACGGCGTGCCCGCAGGCGGGACGCGGCCTGCTGCGGCACGTACCCGCCGCGCCCATATCACCGCACCTCCCGCCCCTCTGCCAAGGCGAGGCCTTCGCAGCACCAACCTCCCCCGGCGGGACGGCACTTAAGCGAGGGCTTGCCGTGCAATACAACGGGTTGACCGGAATCCGCCCACGACGCCCGATCCACCCGATTCCCCAAACCCCGCCCCGCCCCGGGACGGCCCTCCGCCGACGCCGGGGGTCAGGGTCCGGCGCATCCAGCCTCGCCGGCGTTCGTAGCCGCGGTCCGGCAAATTCAGCCCCGCCGGCGTTTGAGGCGCGGGGTCTGGGGCGGAGCCCCAGAAGCCCAGCCCGCTCCGCCCGCCACGTGAGCCGGGGGTCCGGCAAATTCAGCCCCGCCGGCGTTTGAGTGGGGGTCCCCCCGGACGGAGTCTGGGGGAGGGTCCGGGCGGAGCCCGGTGCCCGGCGGAGCCGGGTTTCTTGGGGCGCCGC
>NZ_JBEYXK010000206.1:0-3486 GCF_040645035.1 Streptomyces sp. NPDC046876
CGCCGGCGATTGAGGCGCGGGGTTTGGGGCGGAGCCCCAAGAAACCCGGCTCCGCCCGGGGGGGGACCCCCACTCAAACGCCGGCGAGGCTGAATGGGCCGGGCCCCCGTCCCAGGCGTCGGCAAGGGCGGAGTGGCCGGACCACGCGCCGGCAACGGTGGCAGGGCCGGACTCCCGGTTCAGGCGGGTGGCGAGGCGGGAGTGGGCCGGGCCCCGTTGCAGAGGCGGGCCGTGGGCCGTTCGGGGGGCTGTCGGGGCGGCACGGGCTTGCCTTCGCCGCGATCCGGGCGGGCGATGGCAGGAAGGAGGGGTGAGCCTGCGTCGACGCCAACTCCTGGGCAGCGCCCCCGCAGCCGTCCTCGCGGCCGTCGGGGCGGGAGTGCCCCCTCGGGGACCGGATTTCGGGGCGCTCGCCCGGGGGATCGACGGGCGGGTCGTCCTGCCCGGCGACCGCGACTACGCCGAGGCCCGACAGCTGTTCCAGCCCCGGTACGACGCCGTTGCCCCGGCCGCGGTGGCCTACCCCGCGCACGCCGGCGACGTCGCCGTCTGCCTGGACTTCGCCCGCCGCTCGGCGGTCCCCGTGGTGCCCCGCGGCGGCGGCCACAGCTACGCCGGCTGGTCCACCCGCGCCGACGGCCTCGTCGTCGACGTCGGGGCCATGGCCGGGCTGGCCGTCGAGGGGACCGGCGTACGGATCGGGGCCGGCGCCCGGCTCGGCGACGTCAACCGGACCCTGGCCGGGCGCGGCCTCGGCCTGCCGACCGGCCTGTGCCCCACCGTCGGCATCGCGGGGCTCACCCTCGGCGGCGGCCTGGGCCTCGCCTCCCGCGCGTACGGGACCACCTCCGACCGCCTCACCGGCCTGACGGCCGTCACCCCGGACGGGGCCGTCCGCGAGGTCGACGCGGCCCGGGACCCGGACCTGTTCTGGGCCCTGCGCGGCGCCGGCGGCGGCAACCTCGCCGTCGTCACCGAGTTCCGCTTCCGCACCCACCCGGCCCACGACTGCGCCCGGGCCGAACTCCGCTGGCCCGACGCCGATTCCGCGGCGCTGCTGCGCGGCTGGCAGCGCTGGCTGGGCGGGCTGCCCGAGCCGCTGTGGAGCCGGGTGGAGTTCCTGTTCGAGGCCGGCCCGCCACCGCCGCCCCCGACCGTGTACGTGCTGTGCCTCGACGGACGGGCCGAGCTGGAGCGCCAGCTGACCCGCCTGGCCGACCTGGTCGGCACCCCGCCGCAGGACTCCCGGACCACGGTCGCCGGCTACGAGGAGACCCTGCGGGTGCTGTCGGGCTGCGCGGAGCGGACCGCCGCCCAGTGCCACCTGCCGGGAACCCTGCCCGGCCGCACGCCCGAGGGGCAGGTCGGCCGTGATGCGTACGCCGCCCGCTCCGACTTCTGGAGCCGGGCCGGCCTCCCGGACCCCGGCATCGCCGCCGTGCTGGCCGCCGTCCGGCGGTACGCCCGCGACGTGCCGCCCGGCGGTTTCGGCGTCGTGCAGTTCACCGGGGAGTGCGGCGGCGCCGTGAACCGGCCGGCGGCCGCCGACACCGCGTTCGTGCACCGCGACAGCACCTTCCTCACCCAGTACCTCGCCTACTGGCCGCAGGCCGCGGCACCGGACGACACCGACCGCCACCAGCGCTGGCTCGACGGGCTCTGGCAGGACCTGCGCCCCTGGGCGAGCGGACGCGCGTACCAGAACTACACCGACCCGAAGCTGCCCGCCTGGCGCGAGGCCTACTACGGGTCGAACCTCGCACGCCTCGAAGAGGTCCGGCGCGCCTACGACCCGGGCCGGCTGTTCCGTTTCCCCCAGGCCATCTAGAGGAGCCCGACATGCGACGTGTGTTGACGGTGGCGGCGCTGGCGGCCGCCCTGCTGCTGCCCGGCGGGCCGCTGCCCGAGGCCGAGGCGGGCAGCGGCAGCGGCGCCCCGGCGGCGACCGGCCGGTGGTCCGCCCGGGAGGCGGAGGACTTCTGGACGGCGGACCGGATGGCGTCGGCGGCCCCCATCAACGCCGGGGCGGCCCAGCTGCCGGGCGCCGACCCGGGGACCGGCACGGACTTCGACGGGATCCCGGTCGTCGGCCGGATGTTCGTGATGAAGGGCAGCGGCGCGTACTTCTGCACTGCGAGCGTGGTCGCCTCCCCCGGCCGCAACCTGATCCTGAGCGCGGCGCACTGCCTGCTGGGCACCGACGCCCGGCAGGTGGCGTTCGTGCCCCTGTACACCGCGGAGAACCCGCAGCCGTACGGCATGTTCCCGGTGCTGCGGGACGCCGAGGGGCGGTCGAAGGTGTGGATCGACCCGCGCTACAAGAGCCTGGGGGCCGACAAGGCCGCCACCCTCGACGTGGCCTTCGCGCAGGTCGGCCCCGACGCGGACGGGTTCCCGGTCGAGCAGGTGGTGGGCGGGAACCGCCTGGTGACCGGCGCCCCGTACGAACACCCGCAGGTGTCGCTGATCGGGTATCCGGCGTCGGCGGCCCGCCCGCGGCTGTGCGTCAACCGGACGACGAGGTTCACCAGCACCGACCCGGGCATTCCCGGATCGTTCCTGCGGATCGACTGCACCGGATACCCGGGCGGCACCAGCGGCGGCCCGTTCCTGACCCGCTACGACAAGGAGACCGAGACGGGCGACGTCGTCGGGGTCATCGGCGGCTGGAAGACCGGCGGGGACACGGCGGACACCTCGTACAGCTCGTACTTCGGCACGGACGTCAGGAACCTGTACGAGAAGGCTGTTGCCGGGGCAGCGGGGGCGTGACGACGCGGACCCAGCGGGTCCGGCGCGGGTTGCCCACCGAACGGGGCAGCGCGGGGGCCTCCTCGGCGCTCAGCGCGTCCGCGGGCGGGAGCGCGAGCTGGCGGCGCAGGTCGGCGAGGGCCGCGTGCACGGGGGCCAGGATGACCTCGGCCCGGGGGTGGATGTGCGCGAGGGCGTGCGCGGTGGTCTCGATGGTCTCGGCGGCGTCCTCCGCGGCGGTACGGCTCCACCCGGCGGGCCCCGCGGTACGGAAGGGGGCGACGGCGTCGTAGAGATGACAGGCGGCATCGGCCGCAGCATCGGCCCGCTCTCCGACCCCGGGCGCCGCGACGATCGGCAACTGCTGCTCCATACCGACTCAACGAGCGTCCGCCCGCCGGGTTCGCCGCGCGGGCGGCCTCCCTTCCCCCGGCTGCGGGAGGTCGCAGTGCCGCAGGGTCCGGGCAGAGCCCGGTGCCCGGCGCAGCGGGGATCCCTGGGGCTCCGCCCCAGACCCCGCGCCTCAAACGCCGGCGAGGCTGGATTTTGCCGACCCTCGGTTTCGAAGCCTCCGGCAGCCGAAACGGAGTCCCACGGATCCCAGGAGGCCACCACCGCGAAGCCCGAACCCGGCTTCCCACGCTCCTCGCCGCTCGAAGCCGCCAGTCCGGCAGTATCAGCCCCGCCGGCGATTGAGGCGCGGGTCCGGGCAGAGCCCGGTGCCCGGCGCAGCCG
>NZ_JBEYXK010000207.1:0-3315 GCF_040645035.1 Streptomyces sp. NPDC046876
GTCTACACGCTGCCCAAGCACCTGGACGAGAAGGTGGCCCGCCTCCACCTCGACGCCCTCGGCGTCAAGCTGACCACCCTGCGCCCGGAGCAGGCCGCGTACATCGGCGTCGACGTGGACGGCCCGTACAAGCCGGACCACTACCGCTACTGATCCCCGGGCCCCGGAACTCCCGGGATCCGCAGTAACGCGATCACCGCGACAGGCCCCCGGCACCCGTGCCGGGGGCCTGCCCCGTCCCCGCCCCGGACCGCACAACCGCAAGGAACCCCCGCCATGCCCCGCGGCCGCTACTCGCTCCACGACCCCCACGACCACACCCCCCTCGGCGAGGAGCACTTCAACTGCGCCCCCGGCCCCTCCGGTTGGCGCTACGTCTCCCAACTGACCGCCCCCGACGGCGAACACCGCGGCTCGGTCGACCTGGCGATCGACGAACTCGGCCGCCCCATCCGCCTCGAACTGAACGCCGCGAGCTGGCAGGTCCGCGGCGCCGCCATCGACGGAGTCACCTGGGTCCGCTCCGACCCCACCGGCACCGAAGCCACCGAGGGCAACGCCCCGGCCGCCGCCTTCACCGGCACCTCGCCGGCGTTCCTCGTCGCCACGGCCCGCCTGCTGCGCCCGGCCCCCGGCGGCCCCGCCACCCGCGTCCGGCTCGTCGCCCTCACCGACCCGGTGCTGGCGCCCCGTACGGTCGACCAGGCCTGGCAGCACGTCGGCCGCACCACCCACGACACCGACACCGGCCCGCTCGTCGTCGACGAGTACCGCATCAGCGCCCTGGACACCGGCGAGGTCCACACCGTGCACCTGGCCGGGGACGTGGTCCTCTCCGCGCCCGGCATCGAGCTCGAACACCTGGAGACCCCGCCGTCGGCCTTCCCGGACTGACAGCCCCCAGCTTTTACGCGGGCGGGGCGAACCCCGTCTTGCGCACCGGCTCGGCGGCCGGAGGCTGAGCGGGTGCGGGCGCCGCGGCGGGAATGGGCGCGGGAGCCGCCGCCACGGGAACGTACGCCGCAGGCGGCGCCGGCTGCGGCACCGCCGGCGGTACGTACGCCCCACCGGCGGGAGCGCCGGGCATCCCGGGCATCCCGGGGACCCCCGGCCGCCCGAACGCCCGGGCCGCGTCCCGCGACTGCCGCTCGTGCACCACCGCCATCAGGAACGCGGCCGCCGGCACCCCCGCCGGCGCGGGCGCCCCCGTACGCGCGACCAGGTCGTCCGCGAGCTTCGCCGCCATCGCCGCACCCACCTGCGGATCCAGCTGGCCCATCCGCGTCAGGTACTGCCGTATCGCCAGCCACAGCCCGTCCGGCACCGCCGACAGGTCCAGCCCGCCGAACCGCCCGGCCAGCCACGGAGGCGGCGCCGGAACCGGCATCACGGGCGGCCCCGACACCCGCTCCCGTACGACCAGGGTCCCGGCGAACACGTCGCCCAGCCGTCGGCCGCGCGCCGACACCAGCGACGCGATGCAGGCGATCGACCCGAACGTGCCGAGCAGCTCCACGACCCCCATGGCCCCGCGCACCAGCGCGTGCCGGAACCGGATCGGGCCGCCGTCGTCGCGGACCACCCGCAGCCCGCAGGCCAGCTTGCCGAGCGACCGCCCGTGGCTGAGCGTCTCCACCGCGATCGGCACACCGACCAGCACGAGCACGAAGGACGCCACCGACACCGCGGCCTTGGCCGCCACGTCCATCGAGGCGGTCGCGTAGACCAGCCCGATCGAGATCAGCAGGTAGCCGGTGAGGTACACGAGGAGGTCGAGGAAGAAGGCCAGCGCCCGGCTGGGCACCCTTGCGGGCCGCAGCCCCAGAACGACCGCGTCCCCCGTCACCAGATCGCTCACGCCGCACACCCTTCCCGTGGCCATGTCGTGGCCGGACCCGCCCCTTGGTCATCCAGTCTGCCAAGCTGACCGCGGAAGAAGTAACGCCGGAGCAGGAGCCACGGGCACCACGGGCAGGGGGAGCGGCAACCGGATGGATCTCGACGTCTTCGTCACGGCCCACCGAGCGGAATGGGACCGCCTGGAACAGCTGCTGGGCCGCGGCCGCAAACTGACCGGAGCCGAGGCCGACGAGCTGGTCGCGCTCTACCAGCGCACCTCCACCCACCTCTCCCTGATCCAGTCGAGCACCCCCGACGCCCTGCTCACGGGCCGCCTGACCCAGCTCGTGGCCCGGGCGCGGGCCACGGTCACCGGCGCCCGCCGGGCCGGCTGGCGCGACGCGGCCCGCTTCTTCACCGCCGCCTTCCCGGCCGCCGTCTACCGCAGCCGCCGCTGGTGGATACCGACCGCGGTGCTGTCGACGCTGATCGGCGTGCTGATCGGCTGGTGGATCGCCGTGCACCCCGAGGTGCAGGCCGCCATCGCGGCGCCGGACGAGCTGAAGGCCATGACGAAGCCGGGGGGCGAGTACGAGACGTACTACTCCAGCCACCCCGCGGCGTCGTTCGCCGCCCAGGTGTGGACGAACAACGCCCAGGCCGCCGCGATGTGCCTCGTCCTGGGGGCGTTCCTGGGCATCCCGGTGCTGTGGGTGCTGTTCCTGAACATGGTCAACCTCGGCGTCGGCATCGGCCTGATGGCCTCGGCTGACCGCCTGGACGTGTTCCTGGGGCTGATCCTGCCCCACGGCCTGCTCGAGCTGACGGCCGTCTTCGTGGCCGCGGGCACCGGGCTGCGTCTCGGCTGGACGGTCATCGACCCGGGCCCGCGCACCCGCCGCGCCGCCCTCGCCGAACAGGGCCGGGCCGCCCTCGGCATGGCCATCGGCCTCGCCGTCGTCCTCTTCGTGTCGGGCCTCATCGAGGGCTTCGTGACCCCGTCCGGCCTGCCCACCTGGGCGCGCATCGCCATCGGCGTCGCCGCAGAGGCCGCGTTCCTGGCGTACGTGTACGTGCTCGGCGGCCGGGCCGCCCGCGCCGGCGAAGCGGGCGACGTGGAGGCCGCCGACCAGACGGCAGCCCTCCCCACCGCGGCCTGATGTGCGTACGGGCCTGCTCAGCTGCTAGTCTCCTCGTCGTCCCGGAACGGCCGTTGACACGGTTGCGACGGGGAGGTAGATTCGAACGGTTGCCTCGAACTGGACAAGTTCGGCAGCGATGGTTTAAAATCTCTCTCGCCTCCAGAAGGAATCGCATTCCGCTGGGGCGCAACCGACTCCTTTTCGAGGAAACCGAAGCCGGGGAAATCCGGTGGAAAACCTCTGATAGAGTCGGACTCGCCGAAAGGGAAACGCGAAAGCGGGAACCGGAAAGCGAAACCCGCTTCGACCGGGAATCGGACACGAAAGAGTCTGA
>NZ_JBEYXK010000208.1:0-3278 GCF_040645035.1 Streptomyces sp. NPDC046876
TGAAATCAGCCCCGCCGGCGTTTGAGGCGCGGGGGTCCGGGGGCGGAGCCCCCGATCTTTGAGCCCCGCCGGCGATTGAGGCGTTTCTGGGGGCACCTCCCAGCGGTAGCTGGGGGAGAAGGGGCGGGGTGGGGAAGGGCTCCGCGCAGCGGCAAACCGCGGGACTCGGCTTCGGCGGCGGCGCGGCTAGCGGCGGGACTCGGCTTCGTCGGCGAGGGACGTCAGGTCCTCGATCGACATGGCGCCCGGCGGCAGGGACTGCCGGGCGAAGATGTTCGCCGCGTGGCGGAGCGTCTCGTTGACCGGGGTCGGGATCCCGTGCAGCCGCCCCAGCAGGCACACCTCCCCGTTGAGGTAGTCCGCCTCGATCGAGCCGGTGCCGCGCTGCAGCGACTGCCAGGACGAGCCGCCCCGCAGGCCGCTCCCCGCCTCCGGGACCACCTTGCCCTCCCGCGCCGCCGCTTCCTCCTGCGCCGACGCCCACGCGATCCCCGCGGCCCGCAGCACCGCCTCGCCCTCGCGCCGGGCCCGCAGCAGCAGGGCCGCCTTGGCCGGGGCGGGCTCGGGCCCGGTGGTGGCCTGGACCGCGTTGCCGAGGTTGCCCAGCAGCTTGGCGTACTTCCACCGCATCACGTCGTCCACCACCGCGGCCTCGAACCCGGCCGCCTCCAGGTCGGCGGCGATCCGCCGCACCCGCGCATCCGCACCCCCGGCGGCGAGCCCGAGGTGCAGGATCCCGGTCAGCGGGGCGCACAGCGCGCTCACCACGCCCGGCTCCAGGAAGGTCGCCGGGAGCCATACGCAGACCCCGTACACCCGCACGAAGCGCCGCAGCGCCAGCCGCTCGCTCTCGACGCCGTTCTGCGCGCACAGCACCGGCAGCCGCTGCGCCGCCGTGCCGCCGCCCGCGACCTCCGCGTCGCCCCACTCGTCGAGCGCGGCGATCGCGTCCTGGGTCTTCACGGCCAGCAGCAGGACGTCGTCGGGCCGCAGTTCGCCGAGCCCGTCCGGTCCGGTGACCACGGGCAGCCGGTGCACCCGGGTCCCGTCCGCCGTCGTCAGCCGCAGCCCGTCCGCCCGCAGTGCCTCGGCGTGCGCGCCGCGCGCGACGAGGACGACCTCACGGCCCGCTCCGGCGAGCCGTCCGCCGATGGTCGCGCCGATCGCTCCGGCGCCGATGACGATGTAACGCATGGCCAGGAGCCTGGCACATCCGGCGGCTTGCGTTACCGTCGGGGGCATGGTGGACCACGTGTGGCGTCTCGGCGGCGACCTTCCCGTACGGCGGCTCGGCCTCGGCACCGGCGGTCTGGTGGGCCCCGGCTACTGGGGCCCGCGCGGCAGCCGCGCCGAGGCCAGGGCCCTGTTGCGCACGGCGGTCGAGCGCGGCGTCACGCTCGTCGACACCGCCGACAACTACGGCCCGGACCTGGCCGAGGAGCTGATCGCCGAGGCTCTCCACCCGTACGGGGACCGGCTCGTGGTCGCCACGAAGGGCGGGGTGGTGCGCACCGGCCCGGACCGCTGGCACGTGGCGGGCCGCCCCGAGCAGCTGCGGGCGGCGTGTGAGGCGAGCCTGCGCCGTCTGCGCCTGGAGGCGATCGGCCTGTACCAGCTGCACCGCTTCGACCCGGCGGTCCCGATGGCCGAACAGCTGGGGGCCCTGGCCGAGTTGCGGGCGGAGGGCAAGATCCGCCACATCGGACTGGACACGGTGACCGTGCAGGAGCTGCGCGAGGCGCTCGCCCTGGTGCCCGTCGCCGCCGTGCAGAACCCGTTCAACATCCTGGAGCGCTCCTCGGCCGACGTGCTGCGGCTGTGCGAGGAGCGGGGCATCGCCTTCCTGCCGTACTACCCGCTGGGCAGCGGCGCCCTGGCCCGGGAGGGCGCGGCCGCGGTGAGCGCGGTGGCCGCGGAGCACGGCGCCGGCCCGGGTCAGATCGCGCTGGCCTGGCTGCTGCACCACTCGCCGGTGCTGTGCCCGACGCCGGGCACCGGTTCGCCCGTCCACCTGGCCGAAAACCTTGACGCGGCAACCATCCATCTCACGCCCCGGGAACGGGCGGTGCTCGACGCGCTGGCCCCGTAGCCCGGTCGTAGGCTGGACGTGTACGCACGAGCGGGGAACCCCTGCCTGTTCGCGTGCCTGTCGCGCCGGCGGGGCTTCCCGCGCCCGAACTCCCTGTGTGAAGGGAGCCTTCGATGGCTGCCACGAAGCACACGTCCGCCCCCACCGAGCCCAGGGCCACCACGGCCCCCTCGGGCGACGGGCGGGACCCGCTCACCACCCTGCAGCGGCCGATGGAAGAGGCCGCGCCCGGGCCGGGCTTCGACACGAACTTCCTCTCGGCCCCGATCACCACCCCCGATCTGAACCCGTCCATCAAGGCGGACGCCGTCGAGCTGAACGGCTCCGAGGTCATCCCGTACACGCACTTCTCGCTGGCGCTGAGCGCGCCGCGGCGGTTCGCGATCTGGGTGGGCTGGAACATAGACGGCGCCACCATCAAGAAGCTGGACCGCAGGGGCATCGAGTTCCGCAAGGATCCGCGCCTGCCCGCGACGGCCCAGGTCAGCAACGAGCTCTACAAGGACGACCGGCTGGACCGGGGGCACATCGCCCGCCGCGCCGACCTGCTGTGGGGCCCGCTGCCCGATGCGCAGAAGGCGAACCGGGACTCGTTCTTCTACACGAACATCACTCCGCAGATGGACGACTTCAACCAGAGCGCCCGCAACGGCCTGTGGGGCAGGCTGGAGGACGCGGTCTTCGAGGACGTCGAGGTCGACGACCTGCGGGTCAGCGTCTTCGGCGGCCCGGTCTTCCTGCCCGACGACCACCCCTTCCGCGGTGTGCAGATACCGCGGGAGTTCTGGAAGGTGCTCGTCTATGCGGAGGGCGGAACGCTGAAGTGCAAGGCGTTCCTGCTGACGCAGAACCTGGACCTGACCGAGTCGCTCGACCTGGCCGAGTTCCGGGTGTTCCAGGTGAACGTGAGCGAGATCCAGGACCGCGCCCACATCGGCTTCGCGGCGGCCATGACCGCCGCCGACACCCTTGCCCTTCCGAGGGCCCTGGAGGACCGCGCCCCGCTGGCGCGCCAGGCGGACATCGACTGGAGCTGAAGCGAAGACGCCCCGTACGCCCTGTACGTCCCCACACCCCGACACCCCGACACCGGCCGAGGGGGGGGGCCGCGGGGGCGGCCGCGGCCCCCCCCCGCCCCGCCTCGGGGCGGGGCGGGGAAGGGAATCGCCGCGGGGGACGGCAAACAGGG
>NZ_JBEYXK010000209.1:0-3220 GCF_040645035.1 Streptomyces sp. NPDC046876
AAGGCAAGCGTGTTTTATTCATCGATGCTGATATGAGAAAACCGACTATGCACCATACATTTATTATCTAAAAAGCTTATTAAATCAAGCTTTTCGAACTGTTAATTAGGATTATATTTTTATATTTTGCATACCAGTATATGTGCATGCTTGCATGCGTGCATACTAGTATATGTGTATGCTTGCATATGTGCATACCGGTATATGTGCATGCAAGCATGCTTGCATACTAGTATATGTGCATGCTTGCATACCGTTTTTAGCAAAATAAAAAATTCCTCAGTTGAACTCAAGCAACCAAGGAATTTTCTTTAATTTTTAGATTTGTACAGATCCATAACCATATCAAATTGTTTTTTCTCGTCTTTAGTTACATGTACAGAAAAGTATTCATCAAACATGATTTCAATCAAATCATCTATTGTATCTGCTTTATTTAAACTAACTAGGGCATTTAACTTATTCCGAGTTGATTTTTTGACACGCACACTAGATTCTTTTTTTTCAGAGGAAGTTGGCTTTTTCTTTTCTCCCTTTTTATTTAAGTAACTGCCGATAATCCGGAATATGTAAACCTATTTTTTGATAAACAAACCACTGTTCTCAACATCATTTATAAAGGAGGAGCTAGCGCTTAAAATTTTCTTCCTCTACGGTCGTTTCTGTTTATTAGCAATGAGTTGGTGGAGAACCTTTGTGTAATTGGTTAAACACCATATGTAGCAGACTACTTAAGTTGTTTGAGCTAAAAGAAAAAAGAGCGCCGCCAAGGAAAAGCAAGCCCATTAGAATCAACCTTTTGAATGTATCTTTTTTTCACGTAATTTCAGTTTCAGCATTTTTTTCTAGAAAGTCAATGTAATAGAGATGAAGGACTCCTAATTAAATTCACTAATTCAAAACCGATTATCAAAAAATATCGGCTTATTTTAAACTATTAAATTTATACTTTTTGTATTAAATATGTAATTTTATATATAAATTTACATATTTTTAGGATATGGTCTCATAGGATGAGTTCCCAAAACCATAAAATGAAAAGAGGATTATGCATGAAAAAATTTATTTTAGCTTTTTTGTCTTTAATTTTAATCTTTACTTCTTTAAACCTGTCAGTCGTGGCTGCTGAAGAAGTGTCTAATGAAAATGGTGTAGTATTACCTGAAGAAGAACTCCTTATTGAAAAAATAGATCATTTTATTAACGAAGCTAAAGAAGAAGCTCAGTTAATCGGTGAAAGAGCTGATACTGGTGGCGGATATCTTAATTTGGACGGGGAATTCGTTGATCCGGTTGAAAAATTAAGCGAAGAAGAATTTCTAAAACTGCAGGAATTGTCTGAAGACCTAGACGTAGATTATTTCTCGAATGAAACTCCGGTTACTCAAGCTCGAATTCCAATCTTTTTAGCACCGCTAGTTATTGCTGTTATTCGACAAGCTGTTATTCATTTAGGAAAGAAACATTTGATGAGAAGTTTTACAACGCATGCTTTGCAACGAGGTGGCGAACGACGAATCAAAGAAACATGGGCGGCTAATGCAATTGCTAAAGGCCAGAAGTTTGTAGATAAAGATACAGGTGCTAAAATTTTGTGGGATAAATCCAGTGGAACTACTTTAGTCATGACCAAAGATGCAAGAACGGTCACCACAATGTATCGCCAAGGTGCACCTAAAAAAGTATGGAAGTCTACCAATTTTTAAAATCGTCTCGAAAGGATTGTCTGCTGTGGAATATATATTGAAAGATAGAAGTCATGAGTTCAGTGAGACAGAAGTAAGACATGAGGTATTCAACATAGGAAAGCCGGAAGGGAACCTCTTCGAAATTGAATTTAAACTCACTTTCTCTTATGGATTCTTGGACTACTCGCATAACTTCGTTTGGATTAATCAAGATATCGAAACGTTAAGGGAACAATTAAAGAAAATGGATGAAAACGATTCCGGCACACTTAGTGTACTTTCTCCAGGCATATCTTTCGCCTATTCCAAAGATCCTCATGATGAGACTTTTTATGAATTTACAGTTTTTATGGATACCGGATACATTAATTCCTATATGGGAACTGAATCAAAACTGGGAATTACGCTAACGGTTTCCCAGGAAGAGATTGGAAATTGGGTTGCCTCGTTTATAAAAGACTAAACAGACGCCTTAAGACAAAACTGCGAAAGACCTCACCTATGTTATAAAGGCGAGGTCTTTCGCAGTTCTTTTTTCATTTTTGGTATATCGTAAATTGATTTTAAAAAACACCGATGTAATTTGCTGGTTAAGGAATTACCCGCAAAAAAAAAAGAGCGTCGCCAATGACAAGTGAGTCCAGTAGAATCAACGATTTGAATGTATCTTTTTTTCTGGCAAATTCAGTTTCGCTTGTTTTTCGGATGAAGTCAATGAAATGGGGGTTTTGAATGTAACATAATTAGGATTAAGTTACATTCAAATCAAGGTATTTATAAAACTAAAGTTGACCTGAAATTACTTTGCAGCATCGTTTTTGTTGTATAAATCTTTATAGCTAATAACCAGAAGAATGTAAACAAACACTAGGGACAAAAAACTTCTAGCATTGAATCCTTCTGTCGCTGAAGTCTCATCAAGTATGATGCATACCATTATAGCTAGTATGCTGATGACACTAAAGAGAATAAATAAAGGCTTGTTTGTCGAGAAATACTCTTGCTTTACTTCAATTACTAAATAAATGAGTGCGAAGATAAGTGAAGCAATACGAGTTAAAAATAAAGATTCATACTGAAGAAAAAACGTTACAACTAAAAATCCAATTAATGCCAAAATCACGATGATAGAACTTATATTTTTTTTCATCACAAACTCCTTCTATTTCATTCTTATCTAAACAATATTATTTAACACTTTAACTAAGTTTGAATGTAACTTAATTGCTAATAAGTTACATTCGTTCTCAACTTCTAAGATATCTCAATTGATTTACAGGTAATCTGACAATCCATCATAGGGATAACCAGTTTAACTTGATAAAGATGGACGTTTTCTACTAAAATTTCTCTAATTGAGATGTCATGAAAATAGAAAGCTAAGTCATTGGGGGATTGTGGAATATCTCCTTTTGCCCCTTCCAGCCAATTATTGAAGATGGTTGAAAAACATTCTTTAAACAGAACGGTATACTCTCTTTCTTCGTCCTCAACATCGCTTAAACCCATATATTTCATTGTCACTAAATGCT
>NZ_JBEYXK010000210.1:0-3166 GCF_040645035.1 Streptomyces sp. NPDC046876
GCCGACCCGAAGCCGGCCGGCTTCGGGTCGGCACCGCTCTCGGGGCGACGCCGGGAAGGTGGGAGGGGGTGTGCGCCGCCCCGAGGGACTCAGCGGCAGGCGCGCCCGTCGTTGATGCAGCGCACCGCGTTCGACATGAGGCCGTTCGACATGACGTTGATGAAGTCGCCGTGGTCGGTCACCGGCTTGTGCAGCTGTTCGGGGAAGCTGTCCACGGCGAACCGGGCACCCGGCGGCACGCTGTAGACGATCCGCTGCACCAGCTGCGGGATGGCCTTGAAGCCGGGCTTGCAGGAGCCGTCCTTCTTGGCGAAGTCCACGTGCGCGCGGTGGTTGGCGCTGTCGATGTTGCGGCCGTCCCAGCAGCTCTGGAAGGTGAACGTGCGCACCACGTCGCTGCCCTTGGGGCAGACGGGGTACTTGTCCTTCAGCTGGCGGTTCTCGAAGCCGGTGCAGCTCCACGAGGCGTTGGCGTTGCCGGGCCCGTTGGTGAAGGACTTCGCGTCGCCCGTGATGATCCGCAGGAACCGGGGCATGGCCGCGACCTTGGAGGTGGGGTTGCCCTTGAACTCGATGGTCACCTGCTTGGGCTTCAGGATCGTGCCGACGTTGGCGTCCTGTCCGCCGCCGGGCGCCTTCGCGTCGCGTTCGGCGCGGCCGTCTCGCAAGCGCAGCACCGGCCAGTAGTACGTGGACTGGTCGCCGTTGGTGCAGGTGGTCCCGGAGGCGGCGAGGCTGTTGTTGGTGGAGAAGGCGTCGGTGGTCTTGTTGCCGACGTAGTCGTGCATGTGGTGGGCGCCGTTGCTGACGCCGGGGGCGACGATGACGTTGTCCGGGTTGAAGTGGCCGTTCTCGTTGCGGCCGCAGTTCACGGCGAAGGACCCCTTGGAGGCGTTCGCGCGCGCCGCCGGGGTGCGGACGTTCGGCTTCACCGTCCCGATGGCGACGAAGTCGCTGCGCGCCGGGCCGCCCTTGGCCTGTGGGGCGCCGCCCGCCTGCTGCGGTGCGGCGGCGGCCGCCCCGCCCTGCTCCGCCGCGCCCTGTGCGCCGGCCGCAGCGGCGGGGTCGTCCGCCGGGTCGGCGGCCGCGGCCTGCTTCAGCTTGCAGGAGCTCATCCCGTCCAGTCCCGCGGGGCGGGAGCCGGCCTTGCCGATGGCGTCGCCGATCGCGGATATGGTCTTGCCGCGCTGGTCCTTCAGGCCGCTGAGCAGGGCGTCGCCCTTGGCCCGGCCCGTGGAGAGCTTCTGGTAGGCGTCGGCGACCTGGGTGTCGAGCTGGGCGAGGTTCTTGTCGACCTCACCCTTGGCCTGGTCGGGTACCTCGCGGAGCTTGTCGCCCACGTCGGGGCAGTCGATGGTGGCGGTCACCGGCGCCGTACGGGAGTCCTGCCCGGCGAAGGCGCCCTGGGCGACGAACACGACCCCGCCGCCGCCCAGGACCAGGGCGGACACCGTGGCGAGGACCTTGTGCGACGTCCGCAGACGGCGTTTGTGGCCCTTTTGACTCATGCGATCACTTCACTTCGTCGGTCGGGGAAGGGTGGAGGAGGCGGGGACGGGGACCGAGGCGCCGGGCGAGCCGGGCGCCGCGGGCGCGGTGTCGGCGAGTCCGTCGAAGTCGACCAGGCCGCTGGCCTCGAGGACCGTGATGTGGTCCAGGACGGTGGTGTTGGCGTCCGTGGCCAGCGCCCTGACCATGGAGTTGCGGGTCTGGGCTCGGATCTGTGCCACGAGCGTGAAGACCTTGCCGTGCGCCCGGCGCAGCAGCTGGATGAACAGCTGCTCGTACTGGGGGCCTTGGGCGGTGTCGAGCTGGGCGAGCCAGGCCTGCTGCTGCGGGCTGGGCTGGTTGGGCAGGTCCATGCCGAGGGCTTGGCCCACTTCGAGGACGCGGCGGTCCAGTTCGGTGTGGCCTTCGACGAGGTGCTCGCCGGCGGTGCGGATCGCGGGGCGCTTGCCGCGCTGCTGGGCCTGGCGGCCCGCGGGCAGTTCCCACAGTCCGGCGAGCCGCACCTTGCGGACGAAGTCCCGGTCCTGGGGGGTCAGCGGCCCGAAGGCGGTGCTGATGGTGCCGAGTCCGTCGTCGTCGGCCGCCGGGGCGGTGGCCGCGGCGGCGGCTCTGCCGCCGAACTTCTGCACGGGGATCAGCAACGCGATCAGGGTGAAGGCGAGGGCGCCGATGACGGCGGCCGTGGCCAACACGTGGCGCGATGCCACCGACATGCCGCCGAGGGCCGACCGACGGAATGACAGCACTGTGCCTCCTTGCTTCAGGGCCGGGAGGGGCTGCAGGGGCAAGGGCTCCGGCAGTTGTGCCGTGTGCACCCGCGCTCCCCGGGTGGCACGGGACGCTAGTGCCAGTTGTGGTGCCGGTTTGGAAGGACCATCACGAATGGACAAACATCCGGGCAACTACTCGAAAGACTGGTACGGTGCCCCAGCCCACCACAGCGGCCTGCCACATCGACCTGCCACATCGACCTGCCACTTCGGCCTGCTACATCGGCTTGGTGCGCGCGATGAGCAGGGCGACGTCGTCGCGGTCGTCGGGCTGGCGCAGCCGCCCCAACAGCAGGTCGCAGGTCTCCTCCAGGGCGCGCCGCGGATCGTCCAGCAGCGCGGTGAGGGCCTGCAGGCGGATGTCGATGTCCTGGTCCCGGGTCTCGACCAGGCCGTCCGTGTACAGGACCAGCTGGTCCCCCACCTCCAGGTCGAGGGCTGTGGCCTCGAACGGCACCCCGCCCACGCCCAGCGGCGCCCCGGTCGGCAGGTCCAGCAGTTCCGGCTCCCGGCCGGGGCGGGTCCGTACGGGCGGCAGGTGGCCGGCGGTGGCGATGCGGCAGCGGCCGTGGTGCGGGTCGTACACGGCGATGACGCAGGTGGCCATGGTGTGGCCGAGCCCGGTGGTGGTGTGGTCCAGGCGGGTCAGCACCGCGGCCGGGTCCAGGTCGAGCTCGGCCAGCGTGCGGGCGGCGGTGCGCAGTTGGCCCATGGTGGCGGCCGCGTTGATGCCGCTGCCCATGACGTCGCCGACGACGAGGGCGGTCTTGTCCTCGGGCAGCGGGATGACGTCGAACCAGTCGCCGCCGACCTCCCCGGCGGTCGTGGCGGGCTGGTAGCGGTAGGCGATCTCCAGGCCGGGCGTCGGCGTCGGGTGGTGGGGCAGC
>NZ_JBEYXK010000211.1:0-3164 GCF_040645035.1 Streptomyces sp. NPDC046876
GGAGAGGCTCCCGATTACTGGACGTCCTCGGGTGCCTCGACAACGCAGCGAGGTGCGGTGCCGGGCGGCGCGGGTCTGGGGGCACCTCCCAGCGGTAGCTGGGGGAGCAAGATCCGGAAGAGACGGCCTAGAGGCGCGGGGCCGCCGTGGACCGGAGTTGCGCGAGGAGGAGCAGGGTGACCGCCGTGCCCAGGAGGGCGGCGGCCGTGACGACCTGGTGGACCGGGAGGAATTCGGCGGCGAGCCCGGCCAGGGCCATGCCGACGCCCTGGGAGGTCATCAGCCCGGTGCTCAGCAGCGTCATGGCCCGGCCGCGCAGCTCCTCGGGGACCGCGTCCACGTACCACTGGTCGAGCCCCAGGGTGTACGCGTGCGCCAGCCCGGCGGCGAGCAGCGCGGCGAGGACGGCCGGCACTCCCGGCCGGAGCGCGAACACCAGCAGCGGCAGCAGCCCGCCGGCGCACAGCGGGACGACCAGCCGCGCGCGGGCGTCGGGGCCGAGGCGCGAGCCGGCCCACAGCTCACCCGCGATCGTGCCGACGGGCAGCGCGCACATCATCGCCCCGAGGGCGGCGGTGCCGGCGCCGATTCCGTCGGCGTACGGCGCGAGCAGCGCCTCGGGAGCGATGGCGAACACCGGCGGCAGCCAGAACAGCAGGACCAGGGCCCGCAGCCTGCGGTCGCCGAGGACGGCGCGCAGCCCGGCGAGCGGGGACGTGCGGTCGGCGCCGCCGCGGGCCGGCCGGGCCCGCGTCCCGAAGCGCAGCAGCAGGGCGGAGCCCAGGAACCCGGCCGCGGTCAGGGCGATCGCGGCGCGCGGCGCGAGCACGGTGAGCAGGAGCCCGCCGAGGCCGAAGCCGATGAGCTGGGCGCTCTGGGCCACCATCCGCATCAGGGACCGGCCCAGGACGAAGGCGTCGCCGGCCCCGAGCACATCGGCGAGGGAGGCGTTGCGCGTGCCCTGGAACAGGGGCGCGGCGAAGGCCATGGCGCTGCGCAACACGAGCAGCCCGGCGACGGGCGTGCCCGGCCAGACCATGGCGGCCGCGCAGCCGGCGCACAGCAGGTCGCAGGCGACGAGGACCCGGCGGGCCGGGTGGCGGTCGGCGAGCGGGGCGAGCAGCGTGCCGCCGACGGCGTACGGGAGGAAGCCGAGGGCGAAGGTGAGCGCGCTCAACAGGGGCGAGCCGGTGGTGCGGAAGACGAGGACGGTGAGGGCGATCTCGGCGACGACGAGGCCGAGGACGGACATCAGGTGGGCGGCGAACACGAACCGGAACTCCCGCACCCGGAAGACGGGCCGATAGCCGGCCGTGGCCTGCTGGACGGTGGACATGCGGACACCCTGCGGGGCTGCGGCGGGGGCCGACAGTGATTCGCCGCAGGCCGAATCACCGCCCGCTGCGGGCCGGCGCGGCCGTAAGCCGGCGGCCGCGTACCGTGGGGGGCGCGGTGCGAAGGGGCCGGGAGGGACGGGCCGCGGCGGGGAGGGGGAGCGTGGCGTTTCATTTTCGGTTCGGGGCCGCCGACCTGTTGCGGTGCCGGTTCTCGCTCTCGCCGCGCTGGGAGACCCAGGAGGCCGTGCGCACGCTGATGCGGCCGCACCGGCAGGCGTACCACCTGCCCTGGCTGCGGCAGATCCGGGCGGCCGCCGACGGGCTGGACCTGCGGCCGCTGTGGCTGCTGATGCCGCGCCGCGGACACAACCCGGACTTCCTCAGCCCGCCCCCGCTCGGCCCTTCGGTCACCTTCGACGAGGAGCTGGCCCGGGTGCGGGCCGCCGCCGACGCCGATCCGCAGGCGCTGCACGAGGACCTGCGGCGGGCCCTGGTGTGCACCCCGGGGGCGGCCGAGGGGGAGCTCGGCCGGCGGATGCTCGCCGACCCGGCCCGCGCGGTACGGGAGCTGGCCGATCTGTACGAGCAGGCGTGGGCGGCACTGATCGCCCCGCACTGGCCGCGGCTGCGGGCCCTGCTGGAAGCGGACATCCTCTTCCACTCCCGCCGGCTGGCGGCGGGCGGGCTCCAGGCGCTGTTCGACGGGCTCCACCCCGACCTCGTGTGGTCCGGGGACACCCTGACCATCCGCCGTCCGACCCACCACGACCGCCGCCTGGACGGGCAGGGGCTGCTGCTGATGCCGAGCGCGTTCGTCTGGCCGGAGGTGGTCGGCGGCTACGACCCGCCCTGGCAGCCGACGCTGGTCTACCCCGCCCGCGGTATCGGCGCCCTGTGGACCGCCCCCGCCGGACCGGCCCCGCAGGCGCTGGCCCGGCTGCTGGGCCGGGGCCGGGCGGAGGTGCTGTGCGCGCTGCACGAGCCGGCCTCCACCACCGACCTGGCGGGCCGGCTGGGCCTGGCACCCGCCACCGTCTCCGCGCACCTGAAGGCGCTGCACGGGGCGGGCCTGCTGCTCTCGGCCCGACACGGCCACCGGGTCCTGTACGAACGCACCCCGCTGGCCATCGCCCTGACCCAGGGCCGGCCCTGACCACCCGTCACCCACCGCTCCGGCGCCGCCACCTCGGGCCGTCCGGCGGGCCCGTGCCGCGCCGCCTCAAACGCCGGCGGGGCTGGGTTTTCGCGGTGCCGGCGTGCGCGCGGTGGAACCGCTGCCTCAGGGCCGTCCCGCGGGCCCATGCCGCGCCGCCTCAATCGCCGGCGGGGCTGACAGTGGCCCCCTGGCCGGGGTCGGCCTGCCGCCCACGGCTCGGCTACGCCTCAAACGCCGGCTGGACAGGGTTCGGCTGCGCGGTACCGGCGTGCGAGCGGGAGAGCCGCTGCCTCGAGGCCGTCCCGCGGGCCCGCGCCGCGCCGCCTCAATCGCCGGCGGGGCTGACAGTGGCCCCCTGGCCCCGGGTTTGGGCTGCCGCCCACGGCTTAGCGTCGCCTCAAACGCCGGCGAGGCTGGGTTTGGCTTCGCTCTGCCCGCATACAGGGCGGGGTTGGCTTCGCTCTGCCCGCATACAGGGCGGGGTTGGCTTCGCTCTGCCGGCATGCGGGGCGGGGTCGGCTTCGGTCTGCCCGTGTGCGGGGTGGGGTTGGCTTTGCTTTGGCCGTATCCCGTGGGTGGGGTGGGGAGGTCGGCCGGGCGGGTGGGGTGTGGACACTGCGGTGGTGAGTCGAGGATGAGCGGTCACCGCCGGGTGCGCACCGGATGCGGCC
>NZ_JBEYXK010000212.1:0-3080 GCF_040645035.1 Streptomyces sp. NPDC046876
CGACCTCGGCGGAGACAGCATCATCGCGATCCAACTCGTCAGCCGGGCCCGGGAAGCCGGACTCGTCATCACCCCACGGGACGTATTCCAGCACCAGACGGTGGCCGATCTGGCCGGCACGGCCCGGGACGCGACGTCGACTGCCGATGTGGCCGAAACCGGGGAGGGTGTGGGCAGTGCGCCGCTGACACCCGTGATGCACACCTTCGATGTCGACAGCACCGGCTTCGACACGTTCCAGCAGTCGGTCGTCGTACGTGCGCCCGCAGATGCGTCTCTTCCGCGACTCATCGCGGTGCTCCAGGCGGTCCTGGACCACCACGACGTGCTGCGGGCCCGCCTGGCCGGGCCCGTCGGGGACAGGCACCTGGACATACCCGAGCCCGGTTCGGTGCACGCCGACAGGTGCATCGAACGGGTCGACGTGTCAGCACTCACCACCACGGACCTCGCCACCGCGGTGTCGGACGGCATGCGCCGAGCCCAGGACCTCCTCGACCCGGCGACCGGAGTCATGCTCCGCGCGGTCTGGTTCGACGCCGGCCCCCACACACCCGGACGACTCCTCCTCGTCGCCCACCACCTCGTCATCGACGGCGTCTCCTGGCGCATCCTCCTGCCCGACCTCACCACAGCCTGGCAAGCCGTCACCCAAAACCGCCCGATCACCCTGCCCCCCACCGGCACATCCTTCCGCCGCTGGTCACAACTCCTCACCCAAAACGCCCGAAGCGAGCCCCGCACCAACGAACTCACACAGTGGGAGAAACTCCTCCAGGAACCCGAACCACCCCTCGGGGAAAGGGAGCTGAACCCCACACACGACACGCTGAGCACAGCCGCATCGGCAACGTGGACCCTGCCCACTGCCGAGACGGCACCCCTGCTCACGACCCTGCCCGCCCTGTACTCCTGCGGCGTCAACGACGTACTCCTCACCGGCCTCGCCCTCGCCTTCACACAATGGCGCCGCAACAACCGCCCGGCAGAACACACCTCGCTCCTGGTCGACCTGGAAGGACACGGCCGCCAGGACATCACCCCGGGAACAGACCTCTCCCGCACCGTCGGCTGGTTCACCAGCATCCACCCGGCCCGGCTGGACGCCGGAGCCGTGAACAGCTCCGTGGGTGCGGCGCTCAAGACCGTCAAGGAGCAACTGCGGTCCGTGCCGGACTCCGGCGTCGGCCACGGCATGCTGCGTCACCTCAACCCGCACACCGCGCAGCGGCTGGCGAAGCTCCCCCGGCCTCAGATCGCGTTCAACTACCTGGGGCGCTTCCCAGCACCCCATGACGCAGACTGGGCAGTCGCCGTCGACGCGGAGGTCCTGACCGCCGGGGCGGACGGTAGCTTGCCCCTGACCCATGTCCTCAGCGTCAACGCCCTCACCCATGACCACGTGGACGGGCCGCAGTTGACGATCACCTGCACCTGGGCCGGGGAACTACTGACCGAGCAGGACGTCCGAAACCTGGGCGACGCCTGGGTCGCCGCCCTGACCACCCTGGGCGAGCACGCGCGGGACCCGCACGCCGGCGGACGCACCCCTTCGGACGTCCCGCTGGTCTCCGTCACACAGCAGGAGATCGATCGTTTCGAGGAGCAATCGAAGGTCGCCGACATCCTCCCGCTCTCCTCCCTTCAGGAGGGGTTGCTCTTCCACGCCGTCTACGACGACGAGGTCCCGGACGTCTACGTCGTCCAAATGGCCCTGGAGCTCGAAGGACGGCTGGACGCACGACGCCTGCGGTCGGCCGGTGAAGCCCTGCTGCGACGCCACCCGAACCTCTCCGCCGGTTTCGTCACACGGAGCACGGGCCGGCCGGTCCAGGTCATCCCGGCCGAGGTGGAACTGCCCTGGCACGAGGTGGACCTGCGCACCTTCTCCGACGACGACCGGGCGGCACGGCTCGACGACGTCGTGGCGGCCGAGGCAGCACGCCGCTTCGACATGAAGCAGCCGCCCCTGCTGCGCCTCGCACTCGCCCGACTCGAAGAAGAACGCCACACCCTCGTCCTGACCTTCCACCACATCCTGCTCGACGGCTGGTCCATGCCGGTGGTCATTCACGAGCTGTTCGCGCTGTACGGCGAGGGCGGTGACGATGCCGGTCTGCCGCGCGTGGCTCCGTACCGGGACTACCTGTCGTGGCTGGCGGCCAGGGACCGGGATGCGACCAAGGCGGCGTGGGCCGAGGCCCTGTCCGGTTTGGAGGAAGCCTGCCGCCTCGTCCCCGGTGAGTCGGGTGGCGTCGCGGTGGAGCCGCAGCAGGTGCTGCGGTTCGTCTCGGCGGAGCTGACGGGGGCCTTGCAGGAGCTGGCCCGCAGTCGCGGCCTGACGATGAACACGCTGGTGCAGGGCGCCTGGGGGGTATTGCTCGGTGCACTGACGGGCCGTGACGACGTCGTGTTCGGCACGACCGTCTCCGGGCGCCCGCCGGAGCTGCCCGGCATCGAATCCATGGTCGGCCTGTTCATCAACACCGTCCCCGTACGCATACGCCTGGACTCCTCCGAAACGATCCTCGACCTCCTCACCCGCATACAGCGGGAGCAGACCGACCTCCTGGACCACCAGTACCTCAGCCTCGCCGAGATCCAGCAGACCACCGGCATCGGCGAACTCTTCGACACCACCACCGTCTTCGAGAACTACCCCCTCGACACGGAGGGATTCGCCGGGCCCACGGACGGACTGCGTCTGGTGAAGGCAGACGGCCGTGACGCGACGCACTATCCGCTGAGCCTCGCCGTGCTGCCCGGCCGGGAACTGCAACTGAAGCTGGGCTATCGGCCCGACCTTCTCGACGCGGACACGGTCGCGGACACCGCCACCCGCTTCCTGCGGATGCTGGAGAAGATCGCCGCCCACCCGGACGAGCGCATCGACCGGATCGACCTCCTGTCGGACGACGAGCGCCACCGGATGCTCGTGGAGTGGAATGCCACCCACGGTGACGTGGAACCGCGATGCCTGGGGACCATGTTCGAGTCGGTGGTGGCGGGTTCGCCGGAGCAGACAGCGGTCGTCTTCGGCCATGAGTCGGTCACCTACGCCGACCTCAACCGCCGAGCGA
>NZ_JBEYXK010000213.1:0-2938 GCF_040645035.1 Streptomyces sp. NPDC046876
TTTCTGTGAATCAGTTGTGGTGACTTAATTCTACAATAAAAGGTATTCCTTTTCATCAAGTAGTGGATCATAACGCTTGCCAATTTGTATAAAAAAAGCATTAAACTCCCTGTCAAAAAAAATAAAACTCCGATCAAATAACCGATTTTCATAAAGTCACCTTCTTCTTTTCGCCTTTAATACAGTTTAACTTAATTTTCCAATTTAGCTAGATGAAATTAGCAAAGTTGAAAGTTCAAGAGCTTATGTTTTTTTAGCAGCTTCCCATATTTTTAAAGCTATCGGATAACACTTGTCGATTGATAAAAAAATCTCAAACCATTTTATGAAAACTTGCCGGATTCTTAATGCAAGTTCATCAACTGATTCCATGTTAGGCAAGAGTGCAACAATATCTTTGATTTCAGGATCGTATTCGTCCTCTGGGCCTTCTGGATCTAATAAACCAATCGGATCCCATTCATCAATGATACTTTTGACAAATTTATATTCATCCATAGCTCTCCCCCTAATCTATGTTTTAAATTTTTAGTAACGTTTTATTATGTATAGTTGAATGTAACTTAACTGCACTTAAGTTACATTCAGTTCCCCTAAATTATTGCCTTTATTTGTTCCAAATCCTCCGATGAAATTTCACTTTAACCAACATACTTTTTTACTAAGATAGGACCTCATTCGAATTGGAAAGCAATTTCCTTAAAAGCGTTTCTTAACTCACTTAATTTTTCCGTTCCCAACGCAAAAGAACCTGTTAGTTGTATTGGGTCATGTTCAAATGAACTCTTGCTTATTTTGTATCTTATTGAAACAAATTCTCCGTTTACCTGTTCTATTTTTAAAATCATTTCATCAGGACTTATACTCTCGATGGAATGGCGGAAATTGGCTTCATAGACTATATCTTTGCTTTTCGCTATGAATCTTTTGATGTTATCCCATTCAATCCATACATCTGACAAGTGAGCCGAAAATCCTTGATTTCTGATTTCTAAAGCTATACAAATGCTGGGGTAATTTCTTTCTATGTCAATTAGGTTCATTCCTATAGAAGATAATCCATCTGTTGATTCTACTTTAAACATAAATGATCAATCCTTTTATTTTGATTCGATTCACCCAGAAAATATTTAGCGAACAGTTCGCACAAATCGAAGAAATACCATGATGATTAGTAAAATCCAAAGCGTTTCTCGGAAATAAGCTACCGCATCCGCAAATTACATTGCGCTACATCGGCATCACGGCTGAACAGATTGAGAGCAACCTGAAAGCATTTCGCTTATGAAACGAAATGCCGTATATTTTTTATTGGAAAGAAGAAGGTTCGGAAATTATTCAGCGTTTGCCGCGAGAATAATTTCCTGATGATCCAAGGGCTTAGTGGGTTAAATGGGCCGGCTGTTAAACGGGAAAACGGTTAGCCATCGGCTTTCTTTTTGTATGCAGCAGGCGATGTTCGTGAAAAAACATTGCGTCAAGTAGTTACTGCGACATTTCTTAAAAGCCTGCTGACAACCTTAGAAACGTTCCCCTTTTTTTCCGAGCAAAACAGCTAATACCACAAAGATATAAGGGTAAGAGAGAAGCGTCAATTCGAGAAATCCATACCCAAATAACATTGCTGTCGGCTCTTCATCCGAATAATAACCAGCGCCAACCATATAAGTTCCAAGCAACAAATAACTTCCGATTGATAAAATAGTGAAAAAAAGTCCAGTTATATTTAATTTGAATTTGAAGAGCGTATAAAGCAAAACATCCTTTCTACAAGAATTGAGTGTATAGAGTCATTAAACCAACACTTCTTTTTCGACCTCTTCCTCCTCTTCTCGGTAAAATGCAGCTTGTTGTGGTTTCAATACAAAATAGGAAAAGACGATTGATGCCAGCAGCATAATGCTGGCCAGTCCAACAATGGTGACTCGCAGGGAAATTACATCTGCCAAGATACCGATTCCTAAGATGAATAGGACTTGTACGACACTCTGCACCAATTGAAAAATGCTGGTGACTCTTCCCATCAGCGCAACCGGAATGTTGTTTTGGTAAAACGTAGCCATGCCAGTATTCATGAAGACATTGAAAAAACCTAAAATCAAGAAGCCGACTGTAATGGTGAGGAATGACCAAGAAAAAGCATACAGGACATAGCCGACCGCCGTCATCACCACACCGAGCACAATCATAAACCGTAAAGAGAACTTTGACGAAAAGATGGTAAGCAGAACGCCGCCACTAACTGAACCAATGCCGGTGATACTGATTAACAAGCTGTAGTCTACTTCGGAAAGACCGATTACCCGTTGGGTAAACACGACTTCCTGGGCATCCATGGCGAACGAAAAAATCATGACCAGAATAAAACTCAAGTAAATAATGGCGATGTATTTGTTTTCAGAAAGGAATTGCTTAACTACTGTAAAATCACTCCATACTTGAGCAACGGTCATCTTAGGAATCGTCTCACGGTCAATCTCTTCTTGCTCTGGAAGTCCCAAAAGTAGCAGTGCTGCAATCACAAAGAAAATTGCATTGATCCAAAGGGTGGCCTGAATCGAGCTAAGCAGAATTAACGTACCGCCGATGGCGGGACCGATGATAAATGCACCGGAAGAAGTAACCGAACGAATGGAGTTGAAACGTTTTCTCATTAATTTCGGTACTAGCATGGTTGTATAGGTGGTCGAAGAAGGACCAAAAAAAGACTTAGCGATACTCAGGAAAACGAGAATCACGTAAATGTCAACGATATTGGGAGCATAGGGAATCAATGCGATAAATCCTGCTCGCAAAAGATAAATCGCGATAATGACTTTCTTCTTGCTGCGGTAGTCAATAAAGCTTCCAGTCCAAAACTTCGTCAAGATGTTGACAATCGGTCCGATGATCCAAAGTCCGAATTTACTTTTAGCCTTCTTCAAGGAACTTAAGTTAG
>NZ_JBEYXK010000214.1:0-2794 GCF_040645035.1 Streptomyces sp. NPDC046876
GGTAGTACCAGACGTGTACAAAATTTCGGCGTCATCGGTACTGAATACTTCAATGGAAGGTTCTAATGCATTTTCGCTTACCACGCTTTCCCAAAACCGCGACACATACGATAATCAAAGACAATGAATGGTTATAGTGTGTAATATGACCGCTGAGGGGATAATCCATATGAGAAAGCAGTTAAAAATAGGAACGATGATTCACGGTGTCGGCGAGAAGACCCATCCCCGTCATGCCAAATTTCGATAACTGTCGATGAACCATTCATATCAAAGTGAGGCCATATCCAGGTTTTCTCACGTCCAAACCAGCCCTTTCCTATAACGGGTTTATACACGATATTATCCGTGAAAGAAAAGGCGTAGAAGTTATTACAAGTTGCTATCCAAAAAGTTTCTTGTAAAAGAAAAGTCAGTGAAGAAGGATTTTCGATTGTGAGTTTAAAAACAGGAAAACGTTTGTTTTTCAGCCCCTCAAATCTTAATATGTACCCAATGTTTTTACCTTTGAAAAGGCGTTCTAAATCCTCTTCCATTCCACTAAACGGTTCCCTACTGAAGTCGAATAAATTTCAGTTAGACTGACTGGAAGTGCTCCTGCATTTAAAATACCAGCTAAGTTTTGAGTTTCCTCAACTGTGAAAGCACCTGAAATTTCAACTGAAGGTGAATTGAAACGCTGGGAAACACTCGGAGCTGACACAAATTTCTGATTAGGTTTCGCCATTTCGGCAGCGTAGGAATCCACGCCTTCTTCAAAATCCAGCCAGATGACTAGGACATTACTTGGCGGTGGCATTTGTGAAATTTCGCTTGTGATTTCGGCGAATTTGCCTGAATCATTCAATTCCAAAATGACTATTGGCTGCCCATTTTCATCGAAATTAGCAGCTGCCTCCCCCTGCTTCAAGTCATTACCAGTAAGCATAACTTCATCTTCCACATTGCGGAAAGTCAAATTAGCTTCCGTAGACAAAAGCTCCCGTGCCGTCGCCTGATCTTCCACTCCGGCAAGCTGGACGCGGACACGATTGTCTCCTTCAATGGTAATGACCGGTTCACTGACGCCGAGCACATTAATCCGGCTCATAAGTGCATCTGTCGTATCAGCCAAAATATCTTGAGTAATTTCCTCCCCGTCTTCCAGCGGTTGTACCTCATACAGGACTTCAAATCCCCCCTGCATGTCTTGAAGCTCTTTCAGTCCTTCTACATCGTTATTTTGACTGAGTTGCGCTGCAATTTCTCCAATCAACGTTGGCTGATGGTCCATCGGAATTGAAAAAGCCTCTCCTACAAACAAAGCAGATCCAGTTTTTAGATATGCAATTCTTATAAGCTGGGAATCGGTTATATAAGGAATACTTCTCCTCATTTGATCTATATCTACGTTATTTCGGATTCTGTGAAGAATGAAATTATTGCATTGAGATAATACTGTTTTAGAAAGCTCACTAGGTCTCTGGCTAGCTAAAATCATAAAAATTCCGAATTTTCTTCCTTCTTTAGCAATTTTTTCGAATATTTTTAGAGAAATAATGTTTTGCTGGTCTTTATTTTCAATAATATATTTATGAGCCTCATCAAATACAAAATGAAATAGTTGAACAGGCTTGCCTATTATTTGCCTTAAATCTTTCTGCTCTTTATAAATAAGCCTTAAAATATAACTCGTAAAAAATATGAGATCGGAATCTTCAATGTTTGAACACTTAAATATTGTAAATCCCTTTTCAAATTTCAATGATTCTTGGAAAGTTTCTTTTTTAGTTATATCATTATCGAATAAGGTTTTAACGGGTCGTTGTTATCGAACCTTTTAGATACAAGCGAGATGCGATAAATTGTTTAGTTGCGTCTTTTGCAACTTTACAAGTTGTCCACAGACCTTTAGGTGCAGCAAATCCAACTGGTATTGCTAGTGAAGGTTATTTTTACGATATCATTAAAGGAAAATACCAAGTGATTGAAACAGTTTTAAACGCAAAATTCGAAATTCCTTTTAGTAATTTCCTTCCAATATTTATTGGAAAACTAGAACACCATCAACATTTCAAAGTAAAAAAATTTGAAAAAGAAGCAATTGCTGCTTTTCTTTCTTACCAATATATAAGAACAAAAAGATTTAGAGAAGAGTCGGTTCGTCTTTTTGATGATTCTAATATATATCTTTCTGAGCTTTTAATAATTGTTCTACCGTTTGCTCTGGCTGCTCATCAGGGGATTGTTCTAACAGACCGATCTTACTGCCTTTTTTCCACGTCACGACTCCTTCAGTTGGCTGTAAGGTTCCCGCGAGTACATTTAATAACGTTGACTTTCCTTCTCCGTTTCTTCCGACAAGTAAGATGTAAATTGAGTTTTTAATTGGAGTAAATAAGGTTTTAGATATGGAGAAAAAGACAGTTTTATTATTCCTTCGCCCTCTTGATAACGTTGACTCGCTACCCAGTTCGTTGTTATAAAACCATCTTCATCAGGTATGAAAATAGTTTTCGCTTGCAGATTTAAAGCTACTTCCTTAATTTCCTCATATTTTGCATGTCCTTTTAGACCTAACATTTCACTAAATTCTTTTATTGAAATGCTGTATTCTTTAAAATCTATATCACTCGGTTGAATCATAGAAACCATAGTTA
Organism: Streptomyces sp. NPDC046876; assembly: GCF_040645035.1. Classification (NCBI taxonomy): domain Bacteria; kingdom Bacillati; phylum Actinomycetota; class Actinomycetes; order Kitasatosporales; family Streptomycetaceae; genus Streptomyces; species Streptomyces sp. NPDC046876. Next base: position 2,640 of record NZ_JBEYXK010000214.1, read on the forward strand.
AAATAATCTTTTGTTCTCGTGCGGATAATGGCTTCATGTGCCTAGCTTCAATTAGTCTATTTGATTGAGTTACAACATGATTTTCATTCAAAATAACACTCCTTTTTAAATTTGTGTCCTTTAAATATAAATTAACCTTAGCAGCAATTCCATAA
>NZ_JBEYXK010000215.1:0-2621 GCF_040645035.1 Streptomyces sp. NPDC046876
GGTCCAGTTAAGGATTTATCTAATGGCATTTTTGAAAACCACGATATATGGATTGAAAGGCACTTTGGTAAGGAACCTATTGAAGTTTTCCGTGAAATTGAAGATGAATGTAAAAAACACATGGATTTAAGCATTAAGACTGTTTTCACGTACCCTAAAAGGTTTTCCACTTATGATAACCTTAAGGAACTTAAATCAAAAATCAGAGAAGGTATTGTTGCAGATTTAAAATTTGAAGAGCAGTTAATTCCAGGCGATATAGAACAATATCAAAAGGAGAATGGTCAAATAATACCACTTTGCGGGGGGTTTGGAGTTGTAATGGCTTTAGATAGAACAGGTCAAATTCCTGAAATAGCTAAAAAGTGGGTTGACAGATATAGTAGTCCACAATACATAAAAAAATTAGATGATGGACTGTTTACCGGCAAGAGTGGGGTTGCTTCTATTTTGTATGATTTAGATTATAAAAGCTTATCTAAAAAGTACTTTGATGAGATTAACCCTAATGATTTGGGCATGGATATATCAATGCAATCAGGTCTTGCTGGTCCATTTCTAATGCTCTATAAGCTTGTTCCAAATACTTATCTTCTTTTGTTATGGTATAAAGTCTAGTGAAAAATAATGAGGGGCCCGACCATCCCTCTATTAGTCCTACAGAAGTATAATTTATATTATTATTAGAACAACTATCTAATAGTTGTTCCAATTTATTTGCACAAATAATGGCCTTTTCGCTAAGATAATTTAAACCTGGTCGTGTAGATGCCGTTATTAATGCCAAACCAACACCAGCAAGACCTGATTGCATTGATATATCCACCGAATTCAGACAAACTCCGAATGCCAGTGATTTATCTACAAACAGAAACACCTTCACTGCGTGACACGGTTCCTTCTTTGCCACAAAGCTTGGAAAATGTCGTCTTAAAAGCAACTGCTAAAAATGTGCAACATCGTTATCAATCTGCTGACGAAATACATAAAAGAACGCTTGAAAAATGAAGAATCCGTAATATTTGTTGTTAAGAACAATCAAAAATATGTGGGGTTCACACAGCTATATCCCGTTTTTTCGTCAATCTCGATGAAAAAATCGTGGATATTGAATGATATGTTTGTTGATTTAGAAGCTCGAAAACTAGGAATTGGACAAGTCCTTTTACAGAAGGCAAGAGCTTATGCTCTTAAAACAGATGCAAAAAGTATTGTGTTGGAGACAGCACCAGATAATTTTGCTGCTCAAAAATTATATGAAAAAAACGGATATATACGAGATACACAATTTTACCATTACGAATTAAGTTTAATTTAATACGATTTTTCAGTTAAATGTGGATCGGGTATCCAAAATCTCCGCAAACTATGAGGAAATACCGAAGAACACTCATACTAAAACACTTTGAATGGTATAAATCTTGTGCAGGTCGTCAGTAGTTGCAGATTTAAAAATAGTCGAGATGTTTTTACGGATTATCTTCTGTTTCTTTATCAAAAGTAAAGAGGGTCACTACACAAAAGATAAGAGCTATAACGGGAATAAAGCCGTATTGCGGTCCAACAATGAATGCAATTCCACCAAGAATCATTCCGATAAGTCCATATGGATTTTGTGTCGGAATTATATAGATATCTTCTTTTTCATTATCAGAGATGCCTTCCATTTTATCTCCCCATAAATCAAATGTTTTCATTCTGTTAAGAAAATCAATTGTTTTTTTAAATGTTTTCATATATTTCACCCTAACTGGATTAGACTACAGCACGAATTGGCTTGATAACAGTATAATTTCCTATAATCAAAGTATTTTCTAACGCTACACCGAAAAGTTCCTATTCTAATTCCTTTCTTTTAGCTAACTAGAAAGTTTTAATTTCTTTTTCGATTCAGAGGATACCAGTTAATAATTTTTTTCAAGTAAACGATTTTGACTCCTTTTGGACAGTAATTCTACCAAAGTAAAAGGCTGATGATGTTTTAAATTATGATTATTATTCCTGTTTTTAGCGGTGTATCTAGTATTTTAGTTTAGTAAAATTATAATACAGCATGTTATTTAAAGTTCGTTACTAAAAATAAAAAAGAGCGATGCCAGTAGAAGATGAGACTAGTAAAATCAACGATTTAAATGTATTTTTTAAAAATTTCAGTTTGTTCGTTTTTTTATTAAAAGTAAATGGATTATAAGTATTAATATTACATAAATACCAATAAATAACATTAATATTTCCTGCTTTTCTTGAACCGTTCCATTAAGGGAATTTTAGTAAAGACTGGACCTGATGTAAAAAGAAAAAGCTAATTATGTTAGCCACCATATTCTTTAGAGGCAAGTAGTAAAACCATAAAGCGCCACAGATGAAAAGAATAAAGTTTCGCTAATAAACTTTATTCAGTATGTTTAAGACATCATTAATGTTTGCATGATTCTTTTTCATTTGAGCACCTCTCTTTCAATACGGTAATAATATAGCTATCAATCCCCACATTATTACCATAACAAAAATATCCAATTTTTTATACTAAAAGTGAAATATTTAGATATCCTCTTACATACAAACTTGAATGTAACATAACTCCACTTTAGTTACATTCACCACCGCGAAATTCTTAATCT
>NZ_JBEYXK010000216.1:0-2585 GCF_040645035.1 Streptomyces sp. NPDC046876
TCCCCACGCCCCCCGCCTCCCCCGCCCCCGACCCCCCCCCCGCCCCCCCCCCCGCCCCGGCCGCACCCGCCCCCCCCACTCCGCCCACCAGCGCCGACGTGGCGCGGCTCGCCGGGGTCTCGCGGGCGACCGTGTCGTACGTGCTGAACAACGCCGAAGCCGTCCGCATCAGCGAGCCGACCCGCCGCAAGGTCCGGCGGGCCGCCGAGGAGCTGGGGTACGTTCCGCACGCCGCCGCTCGGAGCCTTCGGGCCGGTCACACCCGGATCGTGCTGCTGCCCACCGCGCACGTCCCGATCGGGCCGCTGCACAGCGGCTTCCTCGACGACCTCCAGCGGGCGCTGCGCCGCCTCGACTACACCGTCGTGCAGTACGGCAGCCTCGGCCTCAGCGGTGACGAGGCCGCCCGTGCCTGGGCCGAGCTGCGCCCCGTCGCCGTGATCTCCCTCGGGGAGACCGCCCTGGCCGGGTACAACGTCGACACCCTCAAGCGGGCCGGCGCCCGCGCGGTGATCACGGTGGGGCCGACGCGCGTTCCGGGGGCCCACGCCCTGGTGATGGACCAGGCCGAGGTGGGCGCCCGGGCCGCGGCGCACCTGGTCGAGCGGGGCCACCGCCGGATCGGTGTCGTCGTCCCGCAGGAGGAGGGGCTCGGGCTGTTCGCCGGGCCGCGGCTGGAGGGCGCCCGCTCCGTCGCCGGCGCCGGGACCGAGCCGCTCGAGATGGCCTACACGGAGGAGTCGGCCGCGGCGCTCGCCGCCCGCTGGCGCTCCCTCGGCCTGCGCGCGGTGTACGCGTACAACGACGAGTACGCGATGCTGCTGATGCGCGCCCTCCTGGACGAGGGGCTGCGGATCCCCGAGGACGTCGCCGTCATCGGCGCGGACGACCTGCTGGTCGGCAGGCTGCTGCGGCCCCGGCTGAGCACCGTACGGATCGAGCTGCCGACCGGGGAGCACCTGGCGGAGCTGGTGGACCGGGCGGTGCGGGAGCCGTCCGAGATCACCGAGCAGCACGGGCCGATGGCCGCCACGGCCGTCCACCGCGAGTCGACCTGAGCGTCCCCGCGCCGCGCCCCAGCCGCCCCCCCCCGGCCGCCTCCCCGCCCTACCCCGCCGGGAGCCCGTTGACAGGCGGTGACCGGCGGGCGGAGACTGCGGGCGCGCCCCACCGGGCGCGCCCGGCGTCGTACCCGGTGCCGACGGCGGCACGGGCCGCGGCGCCGCCCGTACGGATCCGCCCAGGAGAGACGCGATGAGCATCCGCACCGTCCGCGACGTGTATGTCGTCGACGCCGTCCGCACCCCGATCGGCAAGTTCGGCGGAGCCTTCGCCGGGGTCCGCCCCGACGACCTCGCCGCGCACGTCGTCCGCTCGCTCGTGGACCGTACGCCCTCCCTCGACCCCGCCCGCATCGACGACGTCGTCTTCGGCGACGCCAACGGGGCCGGCGAGGACAACCGCGACGTGGCCCGCATGGCCGTGCTGCTCGCCGGCCTGCCGGTGACCGTCCCCGGCGTCACCGTCAACCGGCTGTGCGGCTCCGGTCTGGAAGCTGTCATCCAGGCCGCCCGCTCCATCGCGCTCGGCGACTCCTCCGTCGCCATCGCGGGCGGCGTCGAGTCGATGACCCGGGCCCCGTGGGTCGTGCAGAAGCCGGAGCGCGCCTTCCCCGCCACGCACCAGCAGATGTGGTCCACCGCGCTGGGCTGGCGGATGACCAACCCGCGGATGCCCGGCGACTGGACGGTCTCGCTCGGCGAGGGCGCCGAACTCATCGCCGAGAAGCACGGCATCACCCGCGAGGCGCAGGACCTCTTCGCCCTGGACAGCCACCGCAAGGCGGCCGCCGCCTGGGACGCAGGCCTGTACGACGACGAGGTCGTGCCCTACCCCGGCATCGAGCTCGTACGCGACGAGTCCATCCGCGAGGCCTCCACCCCCGAGGCGCTGGCCCGCCTGAAGCCGGCGTTCCGGACGGACGGCACCGGTACGGTCACCGCCGCGAACGCCTCGCCCCTCAACGACGGCGCGGCGGCCCTGCTGCTGACCGACGAGGCGGGCTTGGCGGCCACCGGCCGGGAGCCGCTGGCCCGGATCAGCGCCTCCGCGGTCACGGGCATCGAGCCGCAGCTGTTCGGGCTGGGCCCGGTCGAGGCCGTGCAGCGGGCGCTCGCCAAGGCGGGCACCACCCTGGCCGACCTGGACGTGATGGAGCTGAACGAGGCCTTCGCGGCGCAGGCGCTGGGCTGCCTGGCCGCCTGGCCGGAGCTGGACCCGGCCGTCGTCAACCCGCGCGGCGGGGCCATCGCGATCGGGCACCCGCTCGGCGCCTCGGGCGCGCGGCTCGCCGGTGCGGTCGCGCACCAGCTGGCCGCGGCCGGGTCGGGCACCGGTATGGCGGCTCTGTGCATCGGCGTCGGGCAGGGCATCGCCCTGGTGCTGGAACGCTGACCGGCGGGAGCGCCGCCCGCCCCATCGCCGCGACGCCCCATCGCCGCGACGGCCCATCGCCGCGACGGCCCATCGCCGCGACGGCCCATCGCCGCGACGGCCCATCGCCGCGACGGCCCCCGGGCCGTCGC
>NZ_JBEYXK010000217.1:0-2547 GCF_040645035.1 Streptomyces sp. NPDC046876
CGCCGGCCGCGCGGCGCGCCCCCCCCCCCGCCCGCTCCCCGCCTCTCGGCCGGCCCGCCCCCCCCGCGCGGGCGCCCCCCCCCCCCCCCACTTCGCGCTCACTTCGCGCACTTCACTGCTCAGGCCTGCTCGTCGTCCGGGGTCCCGGCGACGACCTCGTCGGTGACGTCGGCGTCGGCGTCGGCCTCGGACTGCTCGGCCGGCTCGTACTCCTCGTCGTCCTCGTCGTAGTACTCGGCCTGGTCGGAGGCCCGCTCGGCGGCGGCGACCTCGGCCGGGTCCTGGCCGTCGAGGTCGTCCTCCTCGCCCTCGCCCTCTTCGCCGAAGGCCTCGGTGTCGAGGGCGTCGACGAACTCGACACCGTCGAGCTCCGCGAGGCGGTCGGAGGCGTCGGTGGCGCCGTCCTTGTCCGACTCGATGGTCTTGGCGAACCACTCGCGCGCCTCGTCCTCACGGCCGGCGGCCAGCAGCGCGTCGGCGTAGGCGTACCGCAGGCGGGCGGTCCACGGCTGGACGGCGTTGGACGCGAGCTCGGGGCTCTGCAGGGTCACGATGGCGGCGTCGAGCTGCCCCATGTCCCGGCGGGCGCCGGCGGCGACCAGACGCATCTCGACCTGGCCGGCCTTGTCGAGCTTCTGCACCTCGGGCTCGCCGGCCATGGCCAGGGCCCGCTCCGGGCGGCCGAGGCCGCGCTCGCAGTCGGCCATGACGGGCCACAGCTCAACGGAGCCGGTCATGCGCTTGGCGGCGCGGAACTCGGCGAGGGCCTCGCTGTACTTCTGCGTGGCGTACGCGGCGAAGCCGGCGGCCTCGCGGACGGCGGCGACGCGGGAGGCGAGCCGCAGGGCGATGCGCGAGTACGCGTACGCCTGCTCCGGCTCCTCGTCGATCAGCCGGGCGACCATGACCAGGTTGCGGGAGACCTCCTCGGCCAGGCCCTTGGGCAGGCTCAGGAGCTCCTGGCGCACGTCGGCGTCGATCTCGAGGCCGGTGACGTCCTCGTCGATCGGCAGGCGCTTCACCGGCTCGCGGTCGCGGTCGGCGCGGAAGTCGCGGTCGCCGCCGCGCTCGTCGCGGCCGCCCCGGTAGCCGCCGCGGTCGTCACGGCCGCCGCGGTAGCCACCGCGCTCGCCGCCCCGGTCGTCGCGACGCCCGTACGAGGGACGGTCACCGCGGTCGTCACGGCGGAACCCGCCGCGCTCGCCACCGCGGTCGTCACGGCGCGGGTACGAAGGACGCTCGCCGCGGTCGTCACGGCGGAACCCGCCGCGCTCGCCGCCACGGTCGTCACGACGCGGGTACGAAGGACGCTCACCCCGGTCGTCACGACGGAACCCACCGCGCTCGTCGTCGCGGCGCGGGTAGGACGGGCGCTCGCCGCGGTCGTCACGACGCGGGTACGAGGGACGCTCGCCCCGGTCACCGCGGTCGTCGCGGCGGAAGGACGGACGGTCGTCGCGGCGGTAGCCGCCGCGGTCGTCGTCACGGCGCGGGTACGAAGGCCGCTCGCCGCGGTCGTCACGGCGGTAGGAGGAACGCTCGTCGTCACGGCGCGGGTACGAGGGACGCTCGCCCCGGTCGTCACGGCGCGGGTAGGACGGGCGCTCACCGCGGTCGTCACGACGGAACGAGGGACGCTCGCCCCGATCGTCACGGCGCGGGTACGAGGGGCGCTCCCCGCGGTCGCCGCGGTCGTCCCGACGGAACGACGGGCGGTCACCCCGGTCGTCACGGCGGAAGGAGGGACGCTCGTCGTCACGGCGGAAGCCGCCGCGCTCGTCGTCGCGCCGCTGGTACGAGGGACGGTCGCCCCGGTCGTCGCGGCGGAACGGACGGTCGCCGCCCCGGTCGTCGCGACGCGGGTACGAGGGACGCTCCCCGCGGTCGCCGCGGTCGTCACGGCGGAAGGACGGACGGTCGTCGTCACGGCGCTGGAAGCCCGGACGGTCGCCGCCGCGGTCGTCACGGCGCGGGTAGGACGGCCGGTCTTCGCGGCGCGGGTACGAGGGGCGGTCACCGCGGTCGTCGCGGCGGTAGCCGCCGCGGTCGCCGGCGGGACGGCCGCCCCGCTCGTCGTCGCGGCGCCCGTACGACGGACGGTCACCGCGGTCGTCACGGCGGAACGGACGGTCGCCGCCGCGGTCGTCACGGCGGAAGCCGCCGCCGGAGGAGGGACGGCCACCGCGGTCGTCACGGCGGAACCCGCCGCGGTCGCCGCCACGGTCGTCACGGCCCCCGCGGTAGCCGCCCCTGTCACCACCGTCGTTGCGACGGGGCTCGCGCTCCGGACGATCGTCGGGAGAGTTGGACATGGGTGTGACTCCTGTCTTCGGGGTACCGCTAGTCATTCTCGCGCAACCAGCCCATGGCCGCGCTCCGGCGTAAAGAGGTGCAAAACAAAAAGGACCCTTGGTCCTCAGCTGAACGCTGAGGACCAAGGGTCCTTTTGAAAGATTGTTCGGCGGCGTCCTACTCTCCCACAGGGTCCCCCCTGCAGTACCATCGGCGCTGAAAGGCTTAGCTTCCGGGTTCGGAATGTAACCGGGC
>NZ_JBEYXK010000218.1:0-2443 GCF_040645035.1 Streptomyces sp. NPDC046876
ATCGCCGGGACGGACAGATCCAGCCCATCCAGTCCGAGCTGCTCCAAGAACCACAGACGCTGCTGCGCGAACGAAAGCGGCAGACCGCCCTCAGCCCGCGGCACCGGCACGAGTTCCACGCTGTCCGTCGCCGAGACGGCCCCGCTGATCACCTCGGCCAGTTGCTCCACGGTGGGGGAAGTGAACAGGTCCCGCACCGTTACTTCCCGACCGAGTTCCTGCCGCATCAGCGAGACGGTTCTGGTCGCGAGGAGGGAGTGTCCGCCGAGGTCGAAGAAGTTGTCGTGGATGCCGACCCGGTCGACGCCGAGGATCTGGGACCAGATGCCGGCGACGGTGGTTTCGACGTGGTCGCGCGGTGCCACGTACTGCACCGCGAGGTCGGGCCGGTCATGGTCCGGAGCAGGCAGCGACCTGCGGTCCACCTTCCCGTTCGGGGTCGACGGCAGTTTCTCCAGGACCACGAAACCGGTCGGCAGCATGTAGTCGGGCAGTCTGTGGGCACACCAGCGCCGCAGCGTCGACGTCTCCGGGCGTGCACCCTTGCGCGGGACCACATAGGCGATCAGACGCTTGTCCCCAGAGGAGTCCTCCCGCACGGTGACCACCGCCGACGCCACGTCCTCGTGCGCCACCAACTGCGATTCGATCTCGCCGAGTTCGATCCGCATACCGCGGACCTTGACCTGGTCGTCGATCCTGCCGAGAAACTCGAGCACACCGCTGGGCAGCCATCGGGCCAGGTCGCCGGTGCGATACACCTGGCGCATCGTGCCCGCGACCCGGACCGTCACGAACTTCTCTGCGGTCAGGTCCGGGCGGTTCAGATAGCCTCGCGCCAGTCCAGTGCCACCCACCAGCAGCTCTCCAGGTACACCGACCGGCACCAGCCCGTCGGCCCGGTCCACCACGAACAGGTCGGTGTTCGGCGCGGGTCCACCGATCGGCATGGACGCCGCGCTCGGGCTGTCCTGGGACACCCGGAGCAGAGTCGTGTCTCCCCAGTTCTCCGTTGGACCGTAGGTGTGCAGCAAGTACTGGGGTGCGTGCGCACCATGAATCAGGGAGTCGGCTTCGGCACGGGTGACCTTCTCACCGCAGTACTTCGTGTACCGCACGGTCTCGAAGACGTCAGGGCAAGCCGTCACATGGTGATTGAACAGCGACGCGGTCAGCATCAACGCCGTCACGCCACGCTCGCGTACGACCCTGCGGAGCTGGAACGGGTTGCGGATCTCGTCAGGCAGAAGTATCGCGAGTCTGGCCCCCGCGACCAGCGCACTCCAGCATTCGATGGCACACGAATCCCAGGAGAAGCTCGTCACCTGGGCCACGCAGTCATCAGGTGTGAGCCGCTCCAGCCAGTTGTAGTGCACTTGCCGTACGACAGAGTGGTGCTCGACCATGACGCCCTTGGGGGTGCCGGTCGAGCCGGAGGTGTAGATGACGTAGAAGAGGTCGTTCGAAGCGGTCCAGTGGTCCGGGTTGGTGTCCGGGAAGCCGCTGATCGTGTCGGCGTCGGTGTCGATGCATACCGTTTGGGCGTCGTGGTCGGGCAGTTGGGGGCGGAGGCTGCTTTGGGTGAGGAGGACGGGGGCGGCGGTGTCGGCGAGCATGAAGGCGAGTCGCTCGGCCGGGTACTGGGGGTCGAGTGGGACGTAGGCGCCGCCGGCCTTCAACACGCCGAGCAGTGACACGATCATGTCGAGGCCGCGGTCAAGACATACCGCGACGAGCGACTCCCGGCCCACGCCGAGGGACCGCAGGTGGTGGGCGAGTTGGTTGGCTTTGGCGTTGAGCTGGGCGTAGGTGAGTTGTTGGTCGCCGAAGACTACGGCCGGGGCGTCGGGTTGTGCGGATGCCTGTGCTTCTACGAGTTCGTGAACGCAGAGGTCGTGGGGGAAGTCTGCTGCGGTGTCGTTCCATTCGACGACGAGCTGGTGCTTCTCCGCCTCGGAGAGCATGTCGAGGTCGCTCAGCGCTGCTGTCGGATCGGTGACCACCGAGGTGAGGAGGTTCTCGAAGTGCCCGGCGAGTCGCTCCATGGTCGGCGCCTCGAAGAGGTCCGTGCTGTACATCAGTTGAGCTCTGAGCCCGTCGCAGGACTCCTGAAGCGACATGACCAAATCGAAGGTCGCCGCGGTCTCGTCCGGCGACCTGAGTTCCGTGTCGAGGTCGGCGAATTGCCAGGCTTCTTCGGCGGCGTTCTGGAGGATGAACATGACCTGGAAGAGGGGGGTGCGGGAGAGGTCGCGTTCGGGGTGGAGTTCTTCGACGAGGCGTTCGAAGGGGAGGTCTTGGTGGTCGTAGGCGGCGAGGGTGGTGTCTTTGATCTGGGTGAGGAAGTCTTGGAAGGTGGGGTTGGCGGAGAGGTCGCTGCGGATGACGAGGGTGTTGACGAAGAAGCCGATGAGGCCTTCGATCTCGGCGCGGTTGCGGCCGG
>NZ_JBEYXK010000219.1:0-2213 GCF_040645035.1 Streptomyces sp. NPDC046876
CGCCGATCTGCGCCTCGCCCTCGGCGGCCAGGTACACCGCGGCCAGCCGCAGCGGACCCATCCGGTCGCGCAGGGGCCGCAGGACCACCTGTTGTGCTGCCTCGGCGACCGACCGCAGCCGGGTCAGCTGCCTCTCGTGCACCTCGCGCAGGTGTGCGAAGAAGGTGACGAAGATCGAGATCAGCACCAGGGCGATGATCTGGAAGGTGTGGTTCAGATCCGTGAGGGTGGTGCGCGCACCGGCGACCGCCGCCTGCGCCGCCACGGCCACCAGGCCGACGAAAGCGGTCATGCGCGGCCCCGCGAAGGAGGCCGTCACGGCAGGAGCCGCCACCAGGAACGGACCCAGGTGCACATCGGGCGGCGCCGCCAGGTCCACCGCGGTGACGGCCGCGATCAGGGCGAACGGAACCGACAGCAGCGCCCAGCGCGGCCCGCCGGCGCGGCGGCGACTCGGGTGCGACAGCCGGTGGTCCATGCCCCCTGGATACACCGCTCCCCGGGATCCCGCCCATCCCCCGCCCGGCACCCGGCCGTACATGATCCGTCGTACGGCCGAATCGACGGGCGGCCACAGTGCCGCTCCCCGCCGGTGGGGGGAGGATGGGATGCGCCCGGAGCGCGCGGACCGGGCCGCCCGGGCCGGCCGGGCGGCGGCGAGCGGCCGACGCACCGCCCCTTCGGCGGCGGACGGGAAGGAGCGGTCGGCATGAGTACGGCGAACGACGTCCCGGCCGGTACGGATCCGGAGGCCGAGGGCCCCGCCACCGGGCCGGGCCTGCTGGACGTCCTCGGCGTCGCGGCGGTGGTCCTCGACGCGGAGGGGCGGATCGCCCTGTGGAGCCCGCAGGCCGAGCAGCTCTTCGGCTACACGGCCCGGGAGGCGCTGGGCCGGTTCGCGGCCAGCCTGCTCGTCGACGAGCAGCACCTGGACCTCGTCCTCTCCCTCTTCCGGAAGGTGATGTCCGGCGGCGGGCCGTGGGCCGGGGTCTTCCCGGTCCTGCACAAGGACGGCAGCACCCGTCTGGCGGAGTTCCGCAACATGCGCCTGGAGGACCAGGAGGGCCGGCTCTACGCCCTCGGCATCGCCTCCGACCAGGCCACCCTGCAGCGCCTCGAACGCGACCTGGCGCTGTCGATGCGCCTGGTCGCCCAGTCCCCGATCGGCCTCGCCGTCCTGGACACCGACCTGCGCTACGTCCTGGTCAACCCCGCGCTCGAACGCATCAACGGCCTCCGGGCCGCCGAGCACGTGGGACGCCAGGTCCACGAGGCCCTCCCGCACCTGGACGTCGCCTCGCTCGAGGCGGCCATGCGCGAGGTCCTGATCAGCGGCGTACCCCGGCTGAACCAGTTCACCACCGGCCGCACGCCCGCCGACCCCGACCAGGACCACGCCTGGTCCGTCTCCTTCTACCGGCTCGAGGACTGGGCCGGGCGGCCCATCGGCATCGCCGCCTCCATCGTCGACGTCACCGAGCAGCACAAGACCTCCCTCGCCGTGGCCCTCGCCCGCCAGCGGCTCGCCCTGATCGCCGACGCCTCCGTCCGCATCGGCACCACCCTCGACCTCGGCGTCACCGCCCGCGAGCTCGGCGACATCGCCGTACCGCAGCTCGCCGACCTGGCCACCGTGGACGTCCTCGACGCGGTCCTCGTCGGGGACCACCCGCCCGGCGTCGCCGCCGGCGAGACCGTGCAGTTCCGGGCCCTGGCCATCAAGGCCGCCCGCCCCACCCCCGCGACGCGCGCCGCCGACCCGGTCGGCTCGCTCGCCCGCTACGACGCCACCCGTCTGGTCACCCAGTGTGTGCGCACCGGCCGCCCCATCCTGCTGGCCCACGTCGGACCACAGGACCTCTCCCGCATCGCGCGCGACGCCGAGGCCGCCGCCCTCCTCGCCGAGGCCGGCCTCCACTCGTACCTGGCGGTGCCGCTCATCGCCCGCGGCGAGGTCATCGGCGCCCTCGGCCTGCAACGCACGGTCAATCCGCTCCCGTTCGACCAGGACGACGTCATGCTCGCCGGCGAGCTCGCCGCCCGCGCCGCCGTCTGCATCGACAACGCCCGCTGGTACCAGAAGCAGCGCCACGCGGCCCTCACCCTCCAGCGCCACCTGCTGCCCCACCACCCGACGCCGACGCCCGGCCTGGAGATCGCCTACCGCTACCAGCCCGCCACGACCGCCGGGGAGGTCGGCGGCGACTGGTTCG
>NZ_JBEYXK010000220.1:0-2151 GCF_040645035.1 Streptomyces sp. NPDC046876
AGTCATTATCATGTCACCTCTATTGAGTCTTTACATAGTTTAGCGAAATAATCGTTGTAAATCAAAATATATTGTTTTTCTTTTCCGTTTGTCAATATAAGCTAGACAAGTCCACTCCATTCAGGTGACTCAAAAATGCCTCCAAAGGTGTGCGGTAATCCAGCGACTTCCGTGGGATGTTATTCCGTTTGTCAACCACTGAGGAAATGAACGGTTGGTCCACCTGGTTGAAGTCCATTTCCTTTGGCAAGCCGTCTTTTCGAAGCAGCCCGTTGGAATATTCATTCAAGGCGCTTAGAAGGCGTGCCGGAATCCGCAAAATAAATCGAGACGTCATGTTGGCTGCATAGCGGTTTCCAATTGGAGAATGACGCAGTAACTAAATTCGCATCGGATACCGCCGATTCCACCTCATAGAACTTTTCCCCTTTATACGTAGGACATACCATTTTAGTATATTCCAAGTTATTACTTGTATGCTTTCTAGTGTCTAAATACCCCATATTTGCGAGGGCCTCAATTGCACCACAAATTGCAGCAACCACAGTGCCTAGCTGTAAAGCTTCTCCCACTCTTTCCAAGATAGATTGATGAATTTCTTCATTCCAAATCATGGGTTTAAACAGGTCTGCTTGTGGAAATCAAATCTGAGAAATAAAGAAATATTATAATTAAATAGTTGAGTTTGGAAATTGCAATTATCGCACTCTATTTTAAGTTAACATTGACTAACTTCCTGAAAAAGCTCTTCCGGTTCATCTTATTAACTCTATTTTTCAAAGTAAAAATTTTTAGATTAAAAAAGTTTCATCTATAAAGTCCTCACAGGAGGAAGAAAGCGAACCTGAACCAATAATGCCTAAAAAAGATACCCGAAGTTTATGGGCAAGGATCTGGAATAAATAATAAGAAATTGAATTTGTTTTTGAAACTGTCGAATCGTTTTCTTCGTAGAATTAGGCAAAAATAATCGAAGAGGAGATGGAAAATTGACTCTTAATTCTACTAACTTTCTGCATATCTACGCACAACACATGCCTCACCACGAATCATTTATTGTAGGCAATACAAGCGCTTTACTTAAGTTGAGAGAAATGATTGATGAAGCATTAAAAAAAGGAGAGGCAACAAGAGACTTTACTGCGTCAGATTTGGAAGATTATCAAACATTCGTTATGAAGATAGCAGACGAAGAGATCGCTTTATTTGAATCGCTAGAAATGCCTTACACGGGCCAATATGGAGAAGTTAATTCCAATATCTTTTTTGTAAATGAAACAAAAAATGACAGCACACCGCGTTCTCCAATAACATTATCGAAAAATTACATGAGAACTCCATAAGGTTAAAGGCGTCCTTTATTTCAGCGAAAACGAATGTAACTTAAGTGCAGTTAAGTTACATTCACACTGAAAAATTCCAGTAGAAACGTACTGAAGGAGTGATTGCATGGAGAATCTGGCTATTGATTTTGAATTGGATCCATTATTGAAATTGGATAAAAAGTTAATTCGACAGAAAAACGGAAAATTATTGATTGATGTGCAAGGGGAATTAACCATTTATATCGGTCATTCGTGTTTCTTTCATGAACCGTCCTTAGCGTTGCTTGAACTGGGGGTTGCTTTAAAAAAGTGGAGAGTGAAAGATTCCGAAGGAGAAAATGATTTTTATTACTTTACGATGGAACATGATGAAAGAGAAGGACCTATCTTGGCTTTTGTTAGAAAAAGCGAAAAAGAATGGCAGCTATTTTCAATTTGGGAAGAATTTGAACACGAAAGCACAATAACTTCTGATATGTTGTTAAAAGCAGTAGACCGGTATTTAACTAAACTAGAAGATATTTTGATGAAAAATTTCAATATCAAGTATTCATACTTCGCTCGATTCTGATAAATCGAATGTAACTTAATGTGAATTAAGTTACATTCAAAACCGAAACTTTACAGCATTTTTAATTTGAAGTTTAGTAATGGAGGTTATAAAAATTGAAACAAAGATTTGAAAGGAGTTCTAAATAGAATTTTATATGTTCAAAATGTAGTGGAAGAAGAAACTCTTGTTGATTTATTTGACTTAGTAAAAAGTCTTGAAGCATTCCTCACTATAGCTAAATTGTATGAAGACAAAGGATTAAAGTACTTCGAC
>NZ_JBEYXK010000221.1:0-2149 GCF_040645035.1 Streptomyces sp. NPDC046876
TTCCTCCCCACCTCGCCACCCCGCCCGGCACCGGGCATGCGGGTAGCCGAGCCCCCAAGGCCCGCTAGAGGTCCATCGCCGGAGCCGAGGGGCTCTACCTTGCACGAGACCTCAATGAGATGACCGCCAGGAGCGGGTAGACGCGCCAGATCGCTACGCGCTCCTCTTTTCTCGGCGTCCGGCGGCCGCCTGGGGCTGGTAGCGCACCAGATCGCTACGTGGCCCCCTCTTCTTCGGCGGCCGACGGTCGTCCGTGGCTGGTGGGCGCGGCAGTTCGCTACCTGCTGCCTCTTGCTTGGCGGCTG
The DNA here is from genome assembly GCF_040645035.1 of Streptomyces sp. NPDC046876. Lineage (NCBI taxonomy): Bacteria > Bacillati > Actinomycetota > Actinomycetes > Kitasatosporales > Streptomycetaceae > Streptomyces > Streptomyces sp. NPDC046876. Next base: position 306 of record NZ_JBEYXK010000221.1, read on the forward strand.
ACGGCCGTCTGTCACGCCCCTCGACAGCCCCCTCAGCGACCTGGACGCTGTCGGGCGCCGCGGGTCAGTCGTCCTCCGGCCAATCGACGCCGAGGGTTTCGGCGAGTTGCTCCAGGGCTTTCGCTGTACGTGCGTAGGCGGCGAGCGCGAAGTCGCCCTCTCCGGTGTTGTGCGCGACGATGACGTCGAGGCCGCCGAAGTACTCGGTGTGCGCGCCGAGTTCGCGCCACGGGAGGAATCCCATCGGTTGCAGGTGGGCCCGGAGCCGGGTCACCACCTCGGGGTCGACCTCGTTGTCCTCGACGATGTGCCCGTAGTGGGCGGGCAGTCGGGTGACGGCCAGTTGCAGGAGGAACTCGGAGACCGAGTGGCTCTGGAGCAGCCAGACCGGTTCATATTTCTCATCGAGGCCGCTGACGAGCACCTGCGGGTCGGCGAGATGGGCGTGGGCCGCGGGGTAGCCCCACTCATTGCAGTACTGGTTCTCGGCCATGAACACGCAGACGCGCTGGTCGTCCCCCGGTCCGACGAACGGGTTGCCGCTGGGCAGCCCGTCGGAGGTGCCGTAGCCGCTGGGGTCGGGGCGGATGGTGGGTGGCCAGACCGGGTTGGTCTCGTAGACCTCCCACCGGTCCGCGAGGGAGTTGAACGGAAGGTCCCACCACTCGTCCAGCGCGGCGGGCACGGGGAGGGAGCGGTCGACGTCATCCGGGGTGGCGGCCCTCAGGTTGGCGACGTACTCCTTGTGCTCGTCCGGCGCATCCCGTCGCCGTCGCCCTCCGGGCCCGGGCCGGTAGCCCCACTCCTCCTGAAAGCGGCGCAGCAGCTCCCACCTGTCGGAACCCACGGCGCTGCGCGCCTGCTCCAGCAGTTCGTGGAAGCGCCCGTAATCGATCTCTGTCACGGACGCAGATCGTACAAGCGGGCTTCACTGCGCCAGGAGTTCAGCGAAGCGGTCCAGGGCGCGATCGGTGCGGTGACGGTCGCCGGTGGCTGTGAGATCGAACAGCAGGCCACGGACGACGGCCATGATCAACGTGGGTGTGACGGTGTCCTCGGGACCGGCGGAGACTTCGCGGAAGGTGGCACGGAGCGTGTCGGTGCGCTGCGATCGGGTGCCAACGCCGACCTCGCTGCCGGAGCCCGCACGCTGGTCGTGGTCGAGCGGGCGCACCTGTTTCCCCGCGAGCCACTCAACCAGCAGCTGGCGGCCGTGGGGGCAGACACCGTGGTGACCATCGGCCCCGACCCCGCCTCGGTACGCGCCTTCGGCTCGGACCCGGGCGACCTGGCAGCCTGGGAACCGGCCTACCAAGCAGGTCGTCGCCAGGCCGACGAGGCCGGCGCCCGGCTCCGCTCCACGTGGAGGACAGAACCCGAGGCGGCCTGACGCACCTACCAGCCACCCACGACCGTCGGCCGCCGACAAGAGGGGACCACGTAGCGATCTGGTGCGCTACCAGCCACAGACGGCCGTCGGGCGCCGAGAAAGGAGGAGCGCGTAGCGATCTGGTGCGTCTGCCCGCTCCCGACGGTCATCTCATTGACGTCTCGTGCAGGTTGGAGCCCCTCGGCTGCGGAGATGCGTCTCAGGGGGTCCTTTGGGGGCTCGGCTACCCGCATGCCCGGTGCCGGGGAGGGGTGGTCATGCTGGGAGGAAGGATTCTGCACCTTCCGACCCGGGCTGCTCTCTCTGACGAGAGGCCTCCCTTGTCTTGACCCCCTGGCCATCCTTCGGGGGCTTCCCGGCAGCTCTTTGGCATTTCGGTTCGCGCCGGCCTGTCAAGGGTGGCCGAAGGCCATCGCGAAGCGACGCGACGAGGGAGCGCCCTTGACGGGCCGGC
>NZ_JBEYXK010000222.1:0-2113 GCF_040645035.1 Streptomyces sp. NPDC046876
TCGCTCGGCGGTTGAGGTCGGCGTAGGTGACCGACTCATGGCCGAAGACGACCGCTGTCTGCTCCGGCGAACCCGCCACCACCGACTCGAACATGTCGGACAGACGGCCGGACTCCAGCTCTCGGTCCGTGGCGTTCCACTCGGAGAGAACGCGCTGACGCTCGTCGTCGATGAGGACGTCGATCTCGTCGACGAGAACGCCGGGGTCGGCGGCGACCTGCTCGAGGAGCCGGACGAACCGCGCCGCGAGAGCCTCGGCGGTCTGCCGGTCGAAGAGGTCGTGCGCAAATTCGAGAAGTCCGTTCATTCCCTCGGGGGTGCCATCCGGGCCGGTGTGCTCGGTCAGGCCCATCGAGAGGTCGAACTTCGCGACACCGGACGGCAGTGTCTCAACGCACACTTCAAGACCGGGGAGTTCGACCGTCGGGCGCGGCTGGTCCTGCACGGTGAGCATCACCTGGAACAGCGGGTGCCGAGCCCTGGAACGGGCGGGGTTGAGCACCTCCACCAGCCGCTCGAACGGGAGGTCCTGATGGGCGAAACCGGCCAGGTCGGTTTCCCGCACCCGCGCGAGGACGTCCCCGAAGGACGGGTTGCCCGAGGTGTCGACCCGCAGGACGAGCGTGTTCACGAAGAACCCGACCAGGCCGTCGAGGGCCGCGTCACTGCGCCCGGCGACCGGGCTGCCGATCGGGATGTCCGTCCCCGAACCCAGCCGGCTGAGCAGCGTGCCGAGCGCGGCCTGCATCACCATGAACATGCTGGAACCGCTGGTACGCGCCACCTCGGACAGACGCTGGTGCAGCTCCGGACCCAACTGGAAGGAGAGCAGCTCCCCACGCCGGCTCGCCACGGCCGGACGCGGCCGGTCCTGCGGCAGAGGAGTCTCCTCGGGCAGACCGGCCAGCGCCTCGCGCCAGTAGTCGAGCTGGCGCGAGACCCTGCTGTCCGGGTCGCTCTCGTCGCCGAGCAGGGCGTGGTGCCACAGCGTGTAATCGGCGTACTGCACCGGAAGCGCGGCCCTGGAGGGTGCCGCACCGCCGCTCCGGGCCCGATACGCCTCAAGGAGGTCCGTGAGAAGCGGCGACACGGATTCGCCGTCTGCCGCGATGTGGTGGATCACCACCGCGAGGACGTGCTCGTCGGCACCCAGACGGAACAGCCGGGCGCGCAACGGGGCCTCGACCGCGAGGTCGAACCCCTGGCGCACCACCTCGTCGAGGGCCTCCGGCAGCTCCGCTTCGCCGGTCCCCACCGCGTCCGCCAGCCCCGGGAAGGCAGCGGCCGGGTCCAGGACTACCTGGTGCGGGACACCGGAGTGGTCGGGGAAGACGGTGCGCAGGCTCTCGTGCCGGGCCACGAGGTCGGCCAGGGCCGCATCGAGGGCGGGAACGTCGAGCCGACCGGACAACCGCAGGGCGAAGGGGATGTTGTAGGTGGGACTGGGGCCCTCCAGCTGGTTGAGGAACCACAGCCGCCGCTGTGCGAACGACAGAGGAACCTCGTCCGGACGAGGCAACGGGACCAGGTCGGGCCTGACCTCTTCGGCGGGCTCGTCGAAACGATCGGCGAGCGCCGCGACCGTCGGCGCTTCGAACAGCGAACGCAGCGGGATCTCGGTACCGAGACCGGCCCGGATGCGGCTGATGAGGCGGGTGGCGAGGAGGGAGTGCCCGCCGAGCTCGAAGAAGTTGTCGTCGATGCTGACGTGGGGGAGCCCCAGCACCTCGGCGAACAGGTCGCACAGCAGCTCTTCGCGAGGGGTTCGGGGAGCGCGGTCCCCGACGGCGCCGGCGAAGTCGGGTGCTGGTAGCGCTTTGCGGTCGAGTTTGCCGTTCGGGGTGAGGGGGAGGTGGTCGAGGACGACGATGGCGGAGGGGACCATGTGGTCCGGCAGCGTTTCGGACAGTGTGGTGCGGATCTGGGCCGGGTCGGGTGTGGTGTTTTCGGCGGGGACGACGTAGCCGATGAGTTGGTGTTCGTTGTGGATGGTGGCGGCGGCTTGGGCTACGTGGTGGTGTGCGGCGAGGGCGGTTTCGATTTCGCCGAGTTCGATGCGGAAGCCGCGGATTTTGACTTGTTGGTCTGCGCGTCCGAGGTATTCGAGTTGGCC
>NZ_JBEYXK010000223.1:0-2103 GCF_040645035.1 Streptomyces sp. NPDC046876
GGACAATATTCTCAACGATACAAGGCATGCCTGAACAACTCATTTTCAGCGTAGCAAGTGTGTGGGAGTTTTCATTCGCTACTACTAGCCACTCATTTCCTGGAATCAAAGCAAAATGTCTCGGTCCTTCTCCTCCGGACTCTGTCAATCCGAGCGTTTCTAACGTTCCATTTTCCTGGATAGCAAAAGAGGCAATACTATCGTAACCACGGTTTGACGCATAGACTAACATACTCTAGTAGTAAAGATCATATAAAATTGCAAAGAAAAAATGCTGCATAAAAAATTATGCAGCATTTTTTCTTTTTTCGTACAAAATTCGGATAATTCGTTTCAGTTGCGTTAATCCATTGTGAAACTTCATTTAGCATATTCTGCACTTGATCATTAGATAGACCAAATTCTTCTGCTTGATTCCAAATATCTATCATGACACTCCCTAAATTATAAGGATATGCAATGCTATCATGTACTAAGCTAGGTATTAATACTGCAAGTGCGTCTTTACCGGCTTGTCCATTATATGTTAAATGCGAAACATGCCATCCGGTTGTATTTCGGATTAATTCGTAGTGATCTCTATGGCCCCACCTTCTTGAAAAGAGGTTCATATAAAATGTAGTATCTAATGTTTGATCAGTTGGTTCATCATTTGCTGAAAGATCATTTAGATATGACAGCAAATCTTCAACTGGATGAATCAGAAAAAAACGGAAAAAGTGTTGAGAGTATCGTGGGGAGTGATCCCAAACAATATATAAAAAGCATCGGGAAAACTTTGCCGACAGACAAGAAAGAGTTATTCGTTTTAATCCCATCTACCATTCTCGTCATTCTCGCATATTTGTGTTACGTTCCTGCGATAGAAGGAAATTTCAGGGTTTCTCAGAATATCTTGTTATGGGGTTCGATAATAGTACGCCGATTGTAAAATTAAGCTAGACAACTAAAAAAGTCATTCATGGTACACTCTACATGTATTTTCCGACCAAAGAAAAACAGAGGAGTGACCACGAATGACCTACACCCATCTTACCACGGATGAACTGGTGATGATAGAATCCTATCACCGCCAAAACATACCCGTGGCGATTATCGCAAATCAAATGAAACGTTCCAGGCAGCCAATTTACAAGGTCATCAATTTCCTGAAATTGGGACATACAGCCCTCGACTTTTACACACAATACAAGAAAAACAAGAAACGCTGCGGACGCCAAAAAATCGTTTTGCCGAAGAAACAAATGACCTATATTCAAGACAAGGTGGCGCAGGGCTGGACGCTTGATGTCATTGTGGGACGCGCCGAGACAGCGATCGACTGTTCCGTGCGCACCATCTACCGCATGTTCAAAAATCGGGTCTTTGATGTTGCCACACTGCCGATGAAAGGCAAACGGAAACCCAATGGTCACGAGGAACGCCGCGGAAAACAGGCGTTCAAACGGCATATTTCCGACCGGGAAACCGATTATCCTTCTTTCAAAGAAGAGTTCGGGCACATCGATTTAGTTACTGCATCAGGAATAGCTCCATTAGAATTTGCAATGGAAGTTCTAAAAAAATTAGATGTATTTGCACCTGATACATTACATTCGTGGTATAACCTGAACAAGACTCAAGAACCTGAATACTTTTTCCAATTAATGAACTCATTAAATAACTAAAGTGCTTAAAATTCTCAATTTCTCTACAAATCAAGATAGAGAAATTGAGCAACACCTACTTTGTCAGTAACGGTCAGTGTTCTTGTTTGCATGTCGTAAACTTTGTCGCAAAGCCCTTCCATGAATTCAATATCATGAAAAATTCCAACAAGTGTCGTGCCATTCGCTTTTAACTTTTCAATAATTTCCCGCACTTTCAGTTTTGATTGATAATCAAGGCTGGCAGTCGGTTCATCGAGCAAGAGCAAGCGCGGTTTTTTTACAGTTGCCATCGCAATGTTCAAACGTAATTTTTCACCGCCTGAAAATGTATTGGGGTAGCTATCCCAAAGTTTCGGATCAATTTCAAAATGAGCCAATGCTTTTTCCGCTTCTTCGTGTGCGATTGATGCTGCTGAACCCATTTCTAGTAAAGCGTTGGTTACCAATTGACGAC
>NZ_JBEYXK010000224.1:0-2075 GCF_040645035.1 Streptomyces sp. NPDC046876
CCGCACCGCGGAACACAACCACCTGTGCGGTGGACCCTGGTCCTGGCCCGCGCCCGCCACCTGCCGCCCCCCCCGCCGGCCGGCCCCGGCGAGCGGCTCCCGGTGCCCCAGGCCGCAGGCGGGCCGCCAGGCACACCCGCTGACCAGCACGTAAACGATCGCGGCGAACAACGGCTCATCAGGCGTGTCCTGCGTCCCGCCGCCCTGCGGCCGCACCCTCGAAGGTGGGATCAGCGGCTTCGCGATCTCCCACAGCCCGTCCGGAACAATCCAACTCCACGTACCCCGCCCCATGATCGGACCAACGACCGCCTCACCACATAGGACACGATCTAAAGGCGTGCAATGCACCTCTGCCGTCGCCCGACTCATGAACGGAACCAGCCGGTCGTCCGCGTACGTCACGTCACGCAGTGCCGGAGTCCTCGACCTCCTGAAGGAAGTCTGCGACCCGCTGGTTGAAGATGTGAGCCGGGATGCCGTGTCTCGCGCCGGCCACCACCTCGGTCCGTACGTCCCGGATGAGCCGCCGCGCGCGGTCCTCGGCACGGCGGGAGTCCATCACGCGGTCGGCACCGCCGAACAGCAGGAGGGCGGGCACACTGATCGCTCCCAGTTCGTCGTCGCTCATGCGCTGTGGCTGCGGGAGCCGGACGCGGAAGGTGTTGATCGCCTCCAGGGACAGCAGCATCCCCGCTTCATCGGCCGCACCGTCCGAGTCGTGCTCCGCTCCAGCGACCTCGTTGTCTTCCACGGCCGCACCGAGATCGCCCGCCACCCCCGCCTGACGGCGAAGGGCGCCGAGCGGGTCGTCCGGGACCACTTTCTCGAAGTCCTGCTGGCCAAGCCCGGCACGATGGCTGGCTCCGAGGCCCTGGACCAGGCCCGCCGCGAGGGCACGTTCACCGCCGCCCACGAGGCGTTCTGGGCTGCGGCGAAGAAGGCGGGCGACACCGAAGGTACCAAGCAGCTGGTCCACGTGTTCCTGCTGCACCGCCATCTCGAACACCGCGATGTGATCGTCGGCATCCGATCCGCCCTTGCGGTCGGCGCCCACACCGCCGACATCGTCGCCCTTGAGGCCCGCAAGGCCGCTCAGAGCGATGGCCGTTCCCCCACCGTGACGGTCACCCGGGCCGACACCGGCACTGCCCGGGCCGGAGCCCCGCGAGGTGGTCAGCCTGAAGCCCGCCGGGCCGTCCGTCTCCCCACCGACCAGCGTCCTCTGCCCTCTCTCGACTGCTGGGACCAGCTTCTGAACCGCTTCAGGAAGGACGCGCCATGAACCGGCTCGCACCACAACCTGACCGAGACCGCCCCCGATGCTGCGATCGACACCGCCCGCGGGGTCCTGCGGCTGCCCACCATGCGAGCCCAGTTCCCCGACCTCGTCGCCCGCGCCGAACGCGAAGGGCTCTCCTATCGAGGGTTTCTGGCCGAGCTGCTGATGTCCGAGTGCGAGAACCGGGACCGGCGACGCTCGGAGCGACGGATCCGGGCGGCCGGATTCCCCCGCCAGAAGTGGCTCTCCGACTTCGACTGCAGCGGCAACCCCAACGTCGTCCCGGCTGTGGTCAACAACCTCGCCACCTGCGACTGGGTCAAGAAGGGCGAGCCGCTCTGCCTGATCGGGGACTCCGGCACCGGCAAGTCCCACCTGCTGATCGGCCTTGGGACGGCAGCGGCCATGGCCGGTTGCCGCGTCCGCTATGCCCTGGCCGCCAAGCTCGTCAACGAGCTCGTCGAGGCCGCCGACGAGAAGCAGCTGTCCAAGACGATCGCCCGCTACGGGGGCGTCGATCTTCCCTGCATCGATGAGCTGGGCTATCTCGAGCTTGACCGGCGGAGCGCCTAGTAGTGCTTTGTTAGCTGGTCTTGTCGCGTCGTGTGTGCGGTAGTTCGCTGGCTGTATGAGGGCTGGGGAGCTTGTCGCGGTGCGGGGCCGGTTGGAGGAGTTCGCGTCCGAGGTGTTCGCACCGCTGGTGCGGCGGGACCAGCGCGAGAAGGGCGCCTTGTATCTGCGGGGACTGCTGCTGGAGGGCCGGCGGAAGTCGATGCAGCCGATGGCTGAGCGG
>NZ_JBEYXK010000225.1:0-2073 GCF_040645035.1 Streptomyces sp. NPDC046876
TCATGAAAGCAAGTTGAAAATCTCCAGGGAGACTCACGCTTTGACTAGCTAGTTCACCAGCAATCGCAAAATAGCGCAAAATAGCGCTCACTGTTTCTAACGGATTTTCAGAATCAACAGCAAGACCTGCAGCGACAACGCTACTCAGTAAGCAGCCTGTTCCTGTAATCGAAGCCATAATCGGACTTCCAAAAGGAATTTCATGACAAATAAATGCCCATGGTTTTGAGTTCGTTCATCGTTGCATGGATCAGGCGATTCACCATTTAAGAGACTACTTAGAAATCCGGGAAGCCAGGTATACCGGATCGAAAGAAGTGCCCTTTCTTTTTGTCACGCTTTATGGCGGTTCTGCCCGTCCTCTCTCCCGTCGTGCCATCGAGAACTTGGTAACCAAATACACTGCAGCATTTGCGCAAGGAGAAGGCATGAGCCCTCACAAACTACGACACAGTTTTGCAGCGGATTTTATAAGAAATGGTGGTAATATTGTCCTTCTGCGAGATCAGCTAGGACATAGCAACATTGAAACCACTTCTCTCTATACGAACTTATCTAATAAAGATAACGAACAAGTACTGACGCGGATGGAGACCAATCGGTTAAAGCGTGCAGAACAGAGAAATAAGAGCGACTGAAAAGGACAGACGGCTTAGTAAGCTGTCTGTCCTTTTCTATATTTGCTTTACTACCGAACAACTTCTAGCATTGATCTACTAAAATTCCTTAAATAAGTATTTTGCGAACATATAAAACTGTATAATAACATCTGAAATTGCTTTGGAAGAGTCTTACATCTTTTGGATTTACCAACTTTTCATGCCTAAAAAGCCTTTCAATTGAGAACTTTATTTTTAACGTAATATTTTCCGGTAGAGTTTGAAATTTAGAAGAAAAGAAAAACCATGGATGAGTTCCTTTATAATTTCCCTCAACCATGGTTTATTTACCAACTATTCTATGCTTTTATTAAGAAACATCTTTCTTACTATACTGAAGTCATGCTTTAATTCTACCTCTTTGATATCCCATTTTTCCTTGCGGATTCTTTTAACGATCATCTCTAGTGCTTCTGAGAAGTAAAACATGATGAATTCTCGCAATTCTTCACTGGATTTGTTCCTCCATTTTTCAGGTGGCATGCCGATTTCCAGAGCGATATATTTCTATTTCTTACTTAACCGCATATTTTTGCAACCTTCAAAATCAATGCTCCATATTTCTCCTCCTACTCTTAGAGTAAGAGCTATCTCCTCAAGTTCTGAGCAATAAATTTTGTTGCAGTACATACCTAACAATCGATTTAATTCAATAACATGAGGTAGTAAAACTTTGCCTAAAGTAGGATCGCCCAATTCTGAACCCATTGTCAAATAATAATCTGGTTTATTATTCATTTTTTTACCTCTTTCTTTTCCTTTTACCTGCCCATCTTTCTTTGTTCTCAGGTCCGGGATACCTTTCAACTAATCTTCTCTCAAGTCTAATCATTTTATTCCTTGGACCTCGTTTTACTGTTAAAACGTTACCGCCATTTCTCTGCTTTTTCGAGTACCTTTTGTTTGGATCTGCATGTTTAGTAATTCCCCACTTCAGAAAATTCCCATCTCGGTCCAATTTTTTGTATAGAGTAGCTGGTCTTCCATCTACTTTGTTTGCATGCACCCCCAATATTCTTCCAGCTTTTTTTAAATGTCCTACTCTTGCAAAACTGCTTCCAGATGCCCAAGCTACGGAGCCGGCCAATGCCCAGCCGCGCTTGCCTTTAGCTCTTCCTGCTTTATAGGCTTTATAGCCGTCATATGCTGCAAACCCGGCGTTGACAGCCAGCCAGAAGTAATTGCCATCTGGATCTGTATACATGATTGGGTTGCTACTCGCGTAGGCATATCCGTTCTGCGTTTTTGGATCATCTGTATCTCCACCTTCTGGACAACGGTTCAAGAGATTGAAACAGCTGAAAACGTTGATATGACCAGTGTTGACCAAAAGGAAACTCTTGAAATGACAAATGAGCATAGCCGGTACTTACCAGAGGGCACTTATATTAATAAGAAAAAAGAAAAAGAAATA
>NZ_JBEYXK010000226.1:0-2068 GCF_040645035.1 Streptomyces sp. NPDC046876
CTTCTGGCCGTTGCCGCGGGCGGCGAGCAGCGTCTGCTCGACGGAGACCGGGTGGACGGTGTCACGGGGATGGCCCGGCCCTCCCGCGAGTACGATCACTGCTGCTGGCGGCGCACCGTGTCGCCCCAGTAGCCGCCGACCTCCCGGCGGTAGGCGGCATCACGGCCGCACCGCGCACACCACGCACCGAGTGGATGCGCACCACCACAGCGGTGCGCACCCTCCAGGTGCGGTGGTGCGGTGGTGCGGTGGTGCGGTCAGCGGTGCAGGGCCGCCACGGTCTCCACCACCGCACGGGCCCGCTCCACCTGTTCGTCGCGCAGCGCCCGCAGCGCCCGAGGACGTCCGTCGGTGCGTCGGCGAGGATCTGGCCGACGAAGGGAAGATCGGCGGATCGCCTCACCGCACCTGACCTGCCGGCACACGACGAATGCGACCGCCTCAGAGCGAAGACCGCGCGTACCGCTGCGCACGCGGGTGCGCTTTCCGATCTGCGCAAGCACGGTCTCGCCGAGAACCGAGCCACCACCCGCACGGGGGAGACGCTGCGCAACCTGACCACCAAGGGCCTGGCAGCCGCCTCCTACGAGCTCGGGCGCCCGCTGACGGAGAGGTGGGCTCCACCGCGGGCGGCGCGGGCTCGAGGACGCTGTCGGCCTGTTCGCCGCCCTTGCCCGGCGCACCCCAGGTGCCGGCGGCGCGGTCACCGACGCCTATGGCGGCCGCCGCCCAAGGACGGCGCCACCGTCCTGTGCCTGGACTGGCACGGACTCCAGTCCCCCCAGGCGGCAAGCGGTGACGGAACTACCTTGCAGTCTGGAGACGCCGCCGCGGACCGACCACCAGGCACACGTCAACGCACAGTTCCGTCGTGGTCCACCACTGAACGATGGGTGGAGCTGTCGACGTACTCGTGCGAGTGCTCCACCGAGTACAGAAATCTGTGCACCACTCTTCTCTGGCCAAGAGCCGCCCAACGGACCTGGTGCCGCGGGCTGCGGAGAACTCTCGCCCCGAGAGGGGGCGTCATGGAGTCACTCGGAACTCTGTTTATGGCTGCAGCCTGGGGTGTTCCACTGGTCAGCCTGCTGGTCGGCGTGATTGTCATTGCAACCAGCACACCTTGGCGCCGCCGAGCGATCAGCGCTCTGGAGAGAGCCGAGGCAGAGCAGGGCGGAGCTGCCCTGTATCTCCCCGATCGGTAGCATTCTGCCAGGTCAAGGCCTGTCCAGTAATGCGAACTTCAGGCCGCGTCGGCTCGTTCGCGTTCGACGCGGCGAGCCGGTTCTTGAGGCGGTAGCTGGGGTCGTTGATGGAGATGACTCGGCAGTGGTGGAGGAGGCGGTCGAGGATGGCCGCGGCGAGGACCTCGTCGCCGAATACCTGTCCCCATTCACTGAAGTTTTGTTCGAAGTGAGGATGATGGAGCCCTTTTCCTATCGTTTGAGATGACCTGGAAGACCAGATTCGCCTCGGCGCCAGCGAGGGGCTGGCAGCCGACTTCGTCGAGACGAGGACGGCCGGCCGCAGGTACCTGCCGAACTTGCTGGTCAGGCGCCTGCGGCTTCGGCGGTGATGAGGTCGCGGACCGTCGTCGAGGCTGGTGAAGTAGATCGAGTAGCCGGCCCGGCAGGCGACGACCGCGAGGGCGACGGCGATGTGCGACTTTCCCCCCAGCGCCCCGAGCGGGAAGCGTTGGCCTTGGCCTCGACGAACGAGAGAGTGCGGCCAGGTGGGGGCAGGCCCAGCTTGGCGGCCGTATTGCGGATGCGGGTGGAGACCAGCTCGCTCAAGACGGTTCCTTCGTTCTCGGGTGGGTGGTGAAGGGGCGGGTGCCGGTCAGCTCGCCATAGACCGACACCGGCCGTCGGCTGACCTCGACCTGAGTGGCCGCGGCCCCGTTCAACAGGGCCAGCAGCGATCCCGCCTCCCGCTAGACCGCAAGCGCGTAGTGCGGCTCGTGACGCCGGGCTCTAAGAGGCCATCTCATTTGGCGAGCCTGCGGTAGCAGATGAGGGTGCAGGCGATGCTGGTGAAGGCGAGGAAGTGCTCGGCCTTGCGTTCGTAG
>NZ_JBEYXK010000227.1:0-1984 GCF_040645035.1 Streptomyces sp. NPDC046876
TTGGGGATTGAGTTTGACGAAGTCGCATTAGTGGAGCTTCCGCACGGTTGTTGATTAATAGTGTCCACATGAAATCATGAACAGAATGCAGCTCAATAAATGGGTACGAAAGAAACGCATTATATATAGAAGAAACTCAAAAATAAACTGTTAGAAACGAGGAAAACCCATGTCCCATTCACATTCCAATCGCGGCGGCAATCGACCGGAAAAACCGGTATTGTCCCCACAATTCTTGTCCGTCTCTCACCGGTCGTTGTTCTTCCAACAGCTGAATGATTTAACCAGTTCCCAACAAACCAGTCCCGAGTACCAGGCAGTCCTGTTCATCCTGACCAGCGATGATGAATTATATGAAAAAATGGGTCCTTATTTTAGCAGCGACGGGTTCCGTTCGTTCGACCTATTCGATGAAGTCGATTTCAGCAGCGGCTATGCCAAAATTGCCCGGGCCGCAGCGGATTTATTCGGTCAGGACTACAAAACGTCGCTTTCCGACTTGGTCGGCTCACTGAATCACGACTTGTTCCATACGTTCCTGCAGGCGTTGATCATCCGGAAGTACGGGGTGAATGGGTGATGCAGCCGTCCTACAATGCCGCGGAAGTGGCACATGAACTTGGCTGCAGTATACCGACCGTCTATGGCTACGCGAACAAGGGGTGGATCCGGAAAGTAGACGATCCGCATAAACTGTCCGGATCTACTCGCTTTGTCCGGGAGGATGTCGATCGATTGAAGGCAGAACAAGAACGCTTGAATGAGGCAGGTCGTTCCATTACCGAAGTGGCCAAGCAGTTCGGCGTCTATCCGCAAAAAGTGAAGGAAGCCATAGCGGCATTGAAACTGGATATTTAGTGGTCCAGGCAATTGCATTCTGAAAAAGGTTGCTTGGATCAATACCGATTACTGGTGCTAACACCTGGAGTTCCTTGAACAAGCAAAAACAAAAGGTTCAGCGAGCGTGCCCAGTTACCTGCAGTGATTTTTTTTGAAAAAAAACGGAGCAATTGGGGAAAGCAACATCACAAAGTCGAAGCCGAGTGCCCATTTATACGCACCTCTTTTTTTCAAAAGAATCGCGTCGTTTTGGGTTTCCCGCAGGGGCTACTGGACAAGCACAAAAATCACGTATCATGAAAAAAGAAAGAAAAGAGCATAAGAGAAACATGCCCCCATTTTCAATGTGGAACTAGGCAGAGCCTAGTGTTTGGATGGGTACACGAGATTTCGTTTTTGGCACAAGCTTGTGCCACTTTTTTTCCGGGTTGGCACAAGTCTGTGCCACGAGAAATTGAAGAATCGAACATAATAACGGATGTTTTTCTAGAATTTTTTAATTCCAGAACAAAGTTTCAAGCCTCAAAACAGTAGCAAGAAAAAAGATAAAGCACATGGATCGGCTTTGAAAAGTTGGTACAAAAGTGTACCAAAATCAATTTTGGGTGCAAGCAAATAAACCCCTGGCTCTGCCAGGTCTGGCAATGCAATTGCAAGCACGTTTTCCTTATGCTCTTTCTCTGTTTTTTGCTGGGTTCGTGAATTTTTCGGTTTAAGTTAAGCCCCTGCAGGAAACCCAGCGGACGTCGTTATTTTTTGAAAAAAAATCACTGCGTATAAATGGGCACTCGCATTGAATCTTGTTGTTCTGATTTTCTTTTTTGAAACGGACGAATCCATTCTAAAAAAAGAAAGGCATTTCCGAGGTGATCGACAGCAGCCAAAATTCCGGAGTGCCCAGTTATACACCACCCCAAATCGGGGTGGTGATTGGGAAAAAAATTGTCGCCTTCGGATGTATAAAATCAATCAATAAAAACGAAAAGAAGCACACGGATTCATTTAGCTATCTTGCCAAATAAACGAAAACGAAAAAAAGAAAGCGAATGCCGATATTCAGCAATTGCTTTCTTTTTTTCTCGCTTCCGATAACCTGTGATATGTAAACTGATTTAAGATTGATTGCGTAGATTTTCGAGCAACC
>NZ_JBEYXK010000228.1:0-1916 GCF_040645035.1 Streptomyces sp. NPDC046876
AGATGCCCTGCAATGTCCCCTACATTTTTTACTGAATAGCCCTGAGTTTTCCCTTTTTTTAAAAACCAATCCAATGCCTGTTTAACTTCACTACAGAGCAACTGGTATTTTTAAGACATAATGTTAGTTTAACTTTTTCCTCCTCACCCCAAAATGCTATTAAGAAGAAATTCAATTAACTGATTAAAAAAATGATGTTCATTAGTTAGAGGATTTTAATGGTAAATTGAGAGCAGTACAAAGTGATCGCAAACGTCATTCGGAGAGCGTCAAGAATTATGTGTAAATAAGTAAAACCTTTTCTTGTATGTAGTTTCATTAAGCCTGTTTGAACACCTCAGCCAGCTCTGCACGAGCTTGATCGAATCCGATATGGCAGCGGGTGGAGAAGTTCTGATTATAAATTTCGAACTGGGAAACCAGGAAGCGATCCAAAGAATCTTCGTTCGGAAATTGCTCTTTGTGCTTGCTGTATTTCTTCACTTTCTTGTTAAACGACTCGATGAGATTCGTTGAATAGATGCTTCGCCAAATGGATTTCGGGAAGTCGTAGAAGGTAAAGATAGAGGGATTCGCTTCCAACGATTTCATCACTTTGAGATAGACGATTTGCCACTTGTCGACAAAGGCTTTCAACGCTTTTTCGCCCAGTTCTCGGCTCTCTGACCGGTAGACCGATTTGAAATTATCAAGAATCTCCTTTCGATCGGTGACGCGGACTTTGTGGGCAATACCGCGCGACAGATGCACGAAGCACGCCTGATATTTGGCGTCCTTAGATGGGAAAGCCAAAGTAGTCGAAAAATCAGGTAATGACGTAACGGAACTATATATAACAGGGGCTTATGCTACGTTAAGTAAATCTAAAGAGGTTAAGGCAACAGTTGTTGTTCTGAAGGAGTATAGTCCATCCTGTGGAAGTTCAATGATTTATAATGGTAAGTTTATAGGGGAGAAAGTTGCTGGGAATGGGATTACAACTGCTTTGTTAAGAAGAAATGGTTTGCAAGTACTATCCGAAGAACAGTTTGCTGATAACTTTGATGGAATAATATAATCTATCTTGAATTAACGAGGACTTGTTTGTTTTATAAGTGACTTCACCTCTATCGTAATAGGATCAATAATTTTATAGTAAAAGTGTTGCTCGTGTCTTCAGGAGTTATTAAGTTCATATAAGAAAACAAAAGGTGGGAATCAAACATGAAAATAATCGGTCTTATCGGTGGGATGAGTTGGGAGTCTTCAGCTGAATATTACAGAATCATCAACGAAGAAGTTAAAAAAAGATTGGGAGGATTACACTCAGCTAAATGTCTATTGTATAGTGTCGACTTTGAAGAAATTGAACGTTTGCAGACCAAGGGCGAATGGGAAAACGCTGGTGAAAAATTGGGGGATGCAGCTAGCTCGCTAGAAAAAGCCGGAGCTGAATTTATTCTTATATGTACGAATACGATGCATAAAGTTGTAGACGCCATACAATCAAAGATCAATATACCCATATTGCACATCGCTGACGCTACTCTGGTAATCATATAACCACACCTTTATTCCATGTAATTTCAAGAACCATACTTCATTGATGACTTTAATAATTCAAAAAGAAAACTAATCCTATCGTCTAACAGAACTACAACCAATTCAGGACAAAGCCACATTGCTGTACACACAGACAACAAACCTGCATGCATCTCATCTAACCCTTGCAATCCAGCGTGCTGCAAAGCATCTTCCCATGCCAAATGGCGATGGGTAGTAATTAAAATCAAATCAGGGTATTTGAAGTTTATCTGTTTAACAAATGCCGATTCCCAGTATGCGCCTCCGTGCCCGTTACACAGAACAAATTTAGTAAATCCTTGTTTTGTCAAATTCACAATGATTTCTTCTAGCATTGCAGTCAATACAGTTGG
>NZ_JBEYXK010000229.1:0-1767 GCF_040645035.1 Streptomyces sp. NPDC046876
AACATGAAAGCTTTTGTTAGAACAAACGGATTAAATGATAAAGTAGAATTACAGGAAATAACCATTCCGCAAATAGACGATAATGAAGTGCTAGTGGAAGTTCGAGCCTTTGGAGTCGGTATGCATGACCGGTATTTTATAAAAAGAACCAATCGTTCACCCAGAAGTATGAAAAGCTTCTAGTTCACCAAAATCCTCAAACTTCACATGCTCAATTTCAGATAAAGATTCAACCTCCAATAATTTCCCTTCACGAATGACGTGCGATTTGTCTGTGTAATGATCGAACACGCCTTCTAGTGAAAAAACGTGGTTGTATTCTAATGGTGGTTCTGGATGAACTGGAATTCCACCAATTCTTAGGAAGTTGACTTTACATTTTAATGGTAAAATTCATAAGAGAACTATCAAAAAAATTCAGATAGAGGTGGAATCATGTGCCTAAAATTGACAATATGTTAGCGATTCTATGGATGCTTCGTTCAGGTGGAAAAGTTACTGCACAACAAATTTCAGAAAAGCTGGAGATGAACATAAGGACTGTTTACCGCTATATTGATACAATTTCCACCAGTGGCGTACCCATCATCTCAGAACCAGGACATAACGGTGGCTACTCATTAATGAACAATTTTATTGAGGCTCCTCTTTTTTTTGATTCTGAGGAGCAAACATCCTTAGTTCATGCTGCTGTTTTTGCAGAAGAAGCCGGATATTATGGAGGTGAAGCACTCAATAGGGACATTGAACGGTTTAATTATGGCCGTCATTTTTATGACCGCGCTTTATTTAATCGTCCCGATACAACCGGCGGAGCGGATCATGAGCTAGGGGCCGGTTTATACAAGAACAGCACCACCAATAACGTGGTCCGCTCCCTTCTCCAATTCGACATGGGTTCTCTACCTCGCGGTGCCAAAATCATGAATGCACAGCTGAACCTGCGTCTGTCTTCGGTCTGGAATGACACAGCGACATCTGTTCAGCTTTATGAAACAAGCAATGCATGGGAAGAGAACCGAGCAACCTGGAACCGCCGTACACTCAGCTCCTTATGGACAAACAAAGGGGGCGATTACACTCCAACCTTGCTTTCCAGCCAAACCATTGGGGCGTTAGACACCGCTGCAACAGAACCGCCGCTCTTTAAATGGCCAATCAAAGCGGAAACAGTCCAAAAATGGATGGATACACCATCTCAGAATCTCGGGTTAATGTTGAAAGGATCGAACGAGACACTCGCAACGTATAAGAAATTCTATTCGGGCGATGCTGGCGGCATGCTCAACTACTCGCCGAAACTGACGATTACGTACTATCCCATCAGCCGGTTGGGCTTGGAATGTTATTGGTCTTACGGGAGTATTAGCAATCCCTACTATCGTAAATGATCAATATAACTTCTTTAATTTATGGATGAAAACAGTTGTAAGCAATATTTTAACCCTTACGATTCAATTACTTTGCTTTGTACTCGGTATTAAAACGTTAGTCAGTCTTGAAAATGGAAATATGGTTATTGGGATGATTTTTTTCATTGTAGGACTTACAATTCCAACGCTATTGAATCAATTCGGAGCATCGACTGGTACAGCGAAATCAGTAGGCTCGTCTGTAAAATATGTAGCGCGGTATGCGAAAAGATGAAGGAGTGGTTAGATGAAAAGAAGGTTGCCATTAGGAAGTTTACTACTCGCGAATTAGGCACCCCTTTAACTGAAGAAGGCGTTCAATTGTTGACTGCAACACTAGACTTAACTCGCGCAG
>NZ_JBEYXK010000230.1:0-1665 GCF_040645035.1 Streptomyces sp. NPDC046876
AAATACAGAGGTCGGTGAACGCGGCATCAAATTATCAGGGGGGCAACGACAGCGTATTGCGATTGCACGAGCATTTTTGCGGGATCCCAAAATTCCCCAATTTTCTTAAACCCATTTTTTTCTAACACCTTTTGCGATGCGTGGTTAACAGTCGTATCGAATGAGGCAGTGAAATTTCTTCACAAATCGCACCCCGTTCTTCAAGCACTTTCAAAGCATCACGCTTCCAAGGAACAAGGAGAGAATCGCCAAATCCCGCTCCTTATCACGGTTAAACCGCTGACGAGCAAGTCCACTTGTCAACGTGATTTCGTATTCTTGGTCAATGAACTGAAGAAAATCATTGATTTCATGTTCGTTCAGTATGACAGAGCTGATTTTTTGTGCGCGGCGGCTGGCCGTTTCTTTTTTCGTATGCAACACAATTTTGCTCATCACGTTTCGGTAGAAGTACGATTCTCCGTCCTCATCCTCGGTCTCTTTCGTTAGGTAGTTAAAGAGTGATTTTAACGCATTGACAGAAAGGGAAACGACAGCCTCGCCGCGCTTTTTCACAGCCTGGTTTTCATGCAGAATGGGTTCTTCCTGCAAGTATTCAAGGTACATCTCCACGTCCTGCTTTTTCAGTTCGGCTAATACGGTATAAGAAATGGTTCAGCATGTACCCTTCATAAATAGGGTTTCCTGTAATAAATTCTGAGCTTATCTGAAACTTGCTAAAGCTCTCAATAGCCCCGAAGACGAATCCACTTACGGTAGTGAAAAGAAAACTATTCGTATGGCAGCCAATTTCATGCCATTTACAATCAAATTGATTTGTTTCGTAATCATATTTTTCAAGATATAAAACATTTTTCATATAAGATTCCACATTTTCTGCTTCTTGAGGAGTTACATTCCCTGCATTTTGATAATCTTCAACTGTCTTCTCTAAGAATTCACCTTCTTCACCAAAGGTTTGAATGGGAAACAATACAAAAATCAGCAGACTTACAACTATTTGAAACGGTACTCTTTTCATAGCTACATCACCCCCTGATTCATAATCGTCAGAAGTAGAATCAATAAGGGAACGAGAAGGAGCATTGAATACTTCACTACAGTATTCCTTTTTATATTCATAATTTCTTTTTCATTTAACGGCTTGTCGTACATCAATTCAAACTTGCGTTCTTCTTGTTCAATGGCTGTTCGAGAAAGTCGATCAATCAATCGATCCATCTTCTGTTGGATTTGTTGCTGGAAGGCGAGTACCTGTTTGAGTTGTTCGTTCATCTCGATCATCCTTTCACTTCCATTTATCCGTTTTTTATCGCTTCCTCGAACGCTTCTCCGGACGTTAAGGGCTCCAAATCGTGGGCATTCACTTTCCATTCGCCGTTCTCTTCTATCCAGTGCATTTGCGACATGAGATACATCACACGCTGCGTGCCTGGCGTTTCCAGTTCTCCGTCTACACCCGTTAAAGTGATTCGGTAAATTGCATAGATTTGATACCCTTCTTCTTCCGGACGAACGGATTCGGGAATGGGCAGAACAGCGGCAACTGACAGATTACATGATCGACTGGTTTGAACGTAATGGTCTATGTTTAATTCGTGCAATCAAACTCGATGATGAACAAAAAAGAAACGCTGCTCAAAATTTGCGAGGAGGAAATTGGGG
>NZ_JBEYXK010000231.1:0-1624 GCF_040645035.1 Streptomyces sp. NPDC046876
ACGGCACCCCTGCTCACGACCCTGCCCGCCCTGTACTCCTGCGGCGTCAACGACGTACTCCTCACCGGCCTCGCCCTCGCCTTCACACAATGGCGTCAGAGCAAAGGACTGCGAGAACACGAGTCGCTCCTGGTGGATTTGGAAGGGCACGGCCGCCAGGAGATCACCCCGGGCATCGACCTCTCCCGGACCGTGGGCTGGTTCACCAGCATCCACCCGGCCCGGCTGGATCTCGGCACGGTCACCACTGGCGCCTGGTCGCTGGACGGTGCTGTCGCCGGTGAGGCACTCAAGCACGTCAAGGAGCAGCTGAGGGCCGTGCCCGACACGGGCATCGGCTACGGCCCGCTCCGCCATCTCAACCCGGACACGGCACAGCGGTTGGCAGCTCTGCCGCGGCCTCAGATGGCGTTCAACTACCTGGGGCGCTTCCCGGCACCCCAGGACGCAGACTGGGCCATGACCGTGGAGAACGCCGCGATCGAAGGTGCCGGTGACGGACGAATGCCGCTGCACCACGCCCTGGAAGTCAACGCGGTCACCCATGACCACGCGGACGGGCCGCAGTTGACGATCACCTGCACCTGGGCCGGGAAACTGCTGACCGAGCAGGACGTCCGAGACCTGGGCGACGCCTGGATCGCCGCCCTGACCACCCTGGGCGAGCACGCGCGGGACCCGCACGCCGGCGGACGCACCCCCTCCGACATGCCCTTGCTGGAGTTGAGTCAGAGCGAAATTGATGAATTCGAAGACGAGCTGAGCCTTTGAGTATGGAGACGCCCGTGAGCAAGTCACGACTGGAAAGCATTCTTCCACTCTCTCCGTTGCAGGAGGGACTTCTGTTCCACGCCTTGTACGACGAACAGTCTCCGGACGTCTATGTCGTGCAATTGACTCTGGAATTCGAAGGGAACCTGGACTCCGAGCGGCTGCACACTGCTGCGGACGCGGTGCTGAATCGGCACGCCAATCTCCGCGCCGGGTTCCGTCAGCGCCGTCAGCAGGAAGGTCAACCGGTTCAGCTGATCGCGGCGAACGTGAAGACGCCGTGGCGGCTCGTCGATCTGCGCGACCACGAGGTGGGAGAGCAGACCGCAGTTCTCGAACGGGCCGTGGCGGAGGAAAAGGCCCGCCGTTTCGACATGGCGCGCCCGCCCCTGATCCGTTTCACCCTGTTCCGGCTGGCGGAGGACCGGTTCGTCCTGCTTTTGACGGCGCACCACATCCTCCTCGATGGCTGGTCCATGCCCCTTCTGATGCACGAGCTGTTCGAGCTGTACTGCAGTGGTGGTGACGATGCGGTTCTGCCGCGCGTGGCCCCCTATCGGGACTACCTGTCGTGGCTGGCGGCCAGGGACCGGGAGACGGGCAAGGCCGCGTGGGCCGAGGCCCTGTCCGGCCTGGAGGAACCGTGCCACCTCGCGTCCGCCGGAACGGCTGAGGGAGTGGCCCGTCCCGAGCAGATCACGCACATGGTCTCGGCGGAGCTGACCGGGGCCTTGCAGGAGCTGGCCCGCAGTCGCGGTCTGACGATGAACACGCTGGTGCAGGGCGCCTGGGGGGTATTGCTCGGTGCACTGACGGGCCGTGACGACGTCGTGTTCGGCACGACCGTCTCCGG
>NZ_JBEYXK010000232.1:0-1586 GCF_040645035.1 Streptomyces sp. NPDC046876
CTTCGATATCACCTTGTTGAATATTTATATTACGCATTGTTTTGGGAATATGCCAGGCAAATACGAAAAGCGATTGATGGATGACCAAATTGAGGTAGACGAGATTGCGAACCATTACTTCGCCCATCAAGAAGTGCTGACAGTTCACCAGTATGCGGATGCTTTGCAGTATTCTCTTGAACGGACACCCGGACGGATTAAAAGCATTACCGCACGATTGACAAAAGCGGTTGAAGATAAAAAGAGATGGTTGGGGATTCAAACCACTTCCTCTCAACAAACAGTCAGAACCGAACGAACTCCGGCATGGTTGAACCAATCAGAAAAAGAAGAAGCTATACCCAGTATGTCTTCTCCAGAAGAATTAGCAGCTGAGAAAGAGAAATTGCTTCGTAGGCTAGCAAATCGGAAGTCCAAGTGACTTCCGATTTTTTAATTTATATGTAAAAATATTCATGGTTATTTTTGGGTCTTTCTAATTAAAGACTAAGGAAAAAGGACGATAGATATAAAAAACCTTTATTTATAAGGTTTTTAAAAGAGGATTAAAGTAATACCAGTTATTTACCATTTTTAGTTGCCTATTTTTAGGCATTTTGTTAACGTAGAGGCAACGGAAGAAAGGAGTAAATTCCACTCCTGTCGTTCAGTCAGCGAAGCAGCGCTACGCTGTCACCCAAGAACAGGAACAGGCTATCGGCAACTACTTGAAGCAACAGAAGTCGACGCGCTCGAAGCGGAACCACCTCTACGTACCAGCTGCCGACGTGGCGCTTTACCAGTCTTTCCTATTGGCGGGTGAAGAGCCGGTCCGCCTGAAGCAAAACGACCAGAATGAATTGGGCTTTTTCCTGGATGATCATGAGTTCCTGCCTTATCTGGAAGCCCACTTCTCCAATACTTTTATTATTACGAATGAAAATGAGTCTATCCATATGAGTTACCATCGCAAGTTTATCTTTATGAGAGCGAATTACTGGTCTTTCACCTTCTAATCTAGAGAACACGTAATAGCTCACTGGTCGAGTGACACTGCGCCGAAAATGTACCGGGGCTAAACGGATTACCGAAGCTGTGGATGGATCTCGTTAGAGATCCGTGGTAGGAGAGCGTTCTAAGGGCGTTGAAGTCAGACCGGAAGGACTGGTGGAGCGCTTAGAAGTGAGAATGCCGGTATGAGTAACGAAAGACGGGTGAGAATCCCGTCCACCGAATGCCTAAGGTTTCCTGAGGAAGGCTCGTCCGCTCAGGGTTAGTCGGGACCTAAGTCGAGGCCGATAGGCGTAGACGATGGACAACAGGTTGATATTCCTGTACCACCTCCCCGCCGTTTGAGCAATGGGGGGACGCAGAAGGATAAGGAGAGCGTGCCGTTGGTTGTGCACGTCCAAGCAGTGAGGCGTGAAATGAGGCAAATCCCATTTCTAATACGTTGAGCTGTGACGGCAAGAGGGTTTACCCTTGAGTCCCTGATTTCACACTGCCAAGAAAAGCCTCTAGCGAGGCGGGAGGTGCCCGTACCGCAAACCGATGTTTTTGCACGTCCTGGCTGACTTTCGTGATTTTCGCCAGTTCGTTGTCCAGCG
>NZ_JBEYXK010000233.1:0-1504 GCF_040645035.1 Streptomyces sp. NPDC046876
GGGTTGGGGGCGCGGCGGGCGGCCCGTGCGCCCGCCCCGGGACGCCCGCCCGCACGGGAGCGGCCCTGCTCAGAGGGAGCAGGACCTCGCACCGCCGGAGGCTCCCGCCGCGCGCGGGGCGACGCAGGCGAAGTCAGTCGCCCAGCGCCGTGACGGCGAGCTCACCGGGGCCGAGGTCGAGGCGAGGCGGAGGGCGTCCGGGGAGAAGACGCCCGCGCCGGTCAGACGACGGGCGTCTCCACCTGCGGCTGGGCACAGGAGGACGAGCCCTGGCAGGAGCAGGAGCCCCAGGAGGCCCCGTTCTCGGGCAGCGCGGCGGTGTCGTGCAGCGCCGTGACGGTCAGGTCGCTGAGGTCGAGGTCGAGGTCCAGGTCCAGGTGGTCGGACTCGGGAGTGGTGTTCTGGGACATGACGAACTTCCTCTCGTGTGGAAGGGGATGCGAAGTGCCGCGGTGGCGGCGGGGGAGTGCTCCCGGGGAGCAGATGGTTCGCGGTTCGTCCGTGCCCGCGTTTCCAGGCGCACGTCCAAAGGCCCCCGGGGGCATCCGAATGGGCGTTCGTGGTGCGGTTCGAGTCTCGGCGGCGGAACAGACCAAGGGCAACTGCACGTGTCACCTTGGCCTGTTGTCCCACCTCGGTTCGTCAGGTGTCGCGCAGGCCACCGATGTTCGACGGCCGCTCCGGCGGGCCGTGCCGTCCTCGGCGCCGCGCGGGACGGGCGACCCGGGACAAAGGTGATCGCCGCTCGTGGCGCCGGGCAGAGACACCCCCGGGCCGCACGGAACCAGCGACTCCATCGGACGGAAGGCGACTTCGGCGGCAGCCGTGTCCCGCGGGGAGGCACGCCGGCCGACACCCCCGTCTGCGTCCCGAACCGGTCAACTTCCGTCCCGACCGTCGATCCCGCCCGTCGCAGCACATGCCCCCGCCCCACAGGCCCCACCCGCAGCGGCCCCGCGCATACCGGCCCCTCTCATACCGGCTCCGGCCCACGCGGCCCCGGACACGGCCGGGCGCCGCTTCCGGCCCTTCCGCGCTCCGACGACCTAGTCTGCGATCAGGCCGCCCGCTCGTGGGGCGGGGCGGTCACCGCGGCACCCGCCAACACGTGGAGGAAGAGATGTCCAGCCCGCAGCAGCCGTTCGGCACGGTCGTCAGCAGCATCGGCGTCAACCTGCGCAAGTACCCCAGCACCGATTCCGCGATCATCGGAACGCTGAGCCACGGCGCCGAGATCGGCCTGAGGAGCAAGGTCCACGCCCAGGACATCGAGGGCAACAGCATCTGGTACCTGCTACGGGACAAGCCCGTGTGGGTTGCGGCCCGGCACGTGGAAAACACCGGGCAGGTGCCCCTGTCCAAGGATGCGGAGCCTGCACAGCCCTCACAGCCCTCACAGCCGGCCGGCTGGGCGGCGGAGCGGATCGTGCTGGTCAACAGCGGTCTTGACCCCAAGGCCATCTGCCCGGCCGAGGTCGGCCACGCGGAGCAGGGGCGCGAGGCG
>NZ_JBEYXK010000234.1:0-1451 GCF_040645035.1 Streptomyces sp. NPDC046876
AAGGGCGACAGGACGGCCCCATCACAGATGCCCGACCAGGCTCCGCCTCGCAGCACCGGGCATCCGGCCCCTCACCACCCGCGGCGGGAGCGGCCCGAGCGCAACAGATCGCTACGCGCTCCTCTGGTCTCGGCGGCCGACGACCGCCTGGGGCTGATACCCGCACCAAATGCCAACCAGAGCACCGCCCAAGGCCGCCAGACGCAACAGATCGCTACGCGCTGCCCAGGTCTTGGCGTCCGACGACCGTCTAGGGCTGTCGTCCGCAGGTTGGATGTTGTCGACGGCAGTCGTGAACTCTTGGCCGGAGATGCCGTGGACGTAAGCCAGCCGCACCCTGGCAGCGGGCCGGGAGCAGCAGGCCTCGGCCGGCGAGGAGATTCAGCAATGACTCGATGCTGCGCGCTCACCAGCGGTGTGCGGCTGGCCGAGGCTCGGCTGCGCGAGCTTGCTGAGATCTGTGACATCAAGGTGTACAGGTACGGCATGCTGCCTACATGGCGGCTGATCCCGGCTGACTCCACCATGTTCGTCCGGGTCACGAATCTGCCGCCTAGAGGCTCCGAACGCGGGGGTGAGAGGGACGGACGGGTGATCGAAGCGGAGCTGAAGGCACGCGTCCGCGCACCCCTGGAGACGCTGCGACGGCTGGACGAGCGGGCCGAGGGCCGGGCCGAGGTCTACCAGGACACTTACTACGACACCGTGGACGGGGCCTTGGAGGCCCGGGACGAAGAGCTTCGGGTGCGGACCGTGCACGGTCCGGAGGAGACCCGCACCGTCCTCACGTACAAAGGCGCCCGGGTAGACGAGGAATCCGGGTCCAAGCCGGAGTATGAGACCTGCGTCGAGGATGCCGAGGCCGTGCACGCGACGCTGCGCGGCCTCGGCTACGTGCCGGCCATCACGTTCGAGAAGCGGTGCAGGAACTACGTCTTCGAGGCCCGAGGGCGCCAGATGCTCGCCACCTTGGTTCGTGTCCCCGAGCTGGAGGGGACGTTCCTCGAACTGGAGACCTTGGTGGAGGAGAAGGACGTAGCCACAGCCCTCGTCGATGTCCGGACGGTCCTCGCCGAGTTGGGTATCGGAACGGAAGACCTGACGCGCGAGCTGTACACCGCAGCAGTGAAGGCCCGTCGCCGGGCCGCAGGACCGTGAAAGGGACGGGCAAACGGATCACCTCGGCTCGACTGCGTGGCTGGGCCACTGGCTGCGGACGCCCGAGACGACAGGAGCGCGTAGCGATCTCATGCGCCTGGCGGCCTCGGACGGTGCTCTGGTTGGCATTTGGTGCGGGTATCAGCCCCAGACGGTCGTCGGACGCCGAGACCAGAGGAGCGCGTAGCGATCTGTTGCGCCAAGGATGCCGAGGTCTGGGCGCTGGCCGGATGCCCGGTGCTGCGAGGCGGAGCCTGGTCGGGCATCTGTGACGGGGCCGCTCCTGTGACTTA
>NZ_JBEYXK010000235.1:0-1439 GCF_040645035.1 Streptomyces sp. NPDC046876
ATCTCGCTCAACACGACAACTCAACAGAAAGGTCAGTAACAAGCTCGGGCTCGTCACAGGTGAGCTTGACTGTGTAACCGGCTTCCGCCGCCATGGCGTTGCCGGTCGAGCGAACCCAGACGACCGCGGACATGTGGTCGGTGCTTACCGAGGCGTGGAGTTCGGGCGCCAGTTCGTGGACCGCTACCCCGGCTGTCACCCCACCCCTTCAAATCTCAGCGCCATGCCCCGCGCATATCGGTGTGGACGGCAGCTATGAACGTCGTGGTCGACGTCTTCTTTCAGGTCTAGGGTACGTGCATGGTATTTCCTCCGCGCACTGCTGAATACAGCTGTTCACCAGGGTTTCAAAAAGGGGACCGGGTGGAATCTCACCGAATGTATCCTCCCAGTAATGCATGCAGGATAGGAAGCACAGATCAAATGTCCCGTTCCCGATGCATGAGTCTGGGGGTGGGGGCGGAGGTGGTGGAGGGGGAGGAGGGGGAGGCTCCGGAGGCTCGGGCCCCTCTGTTATAAAACAGCCCTCCGAAGGGCCGCGCCCACCAGTGTCATGCCATGTGAGCAGGTCTGGGTGCAAGGAACCGAAGAGTGTCCCGGCGCACTCGCCACCTACGCAGTCGCCACCGACGAGATCTGGGCCGGATTCTCTGTCAAAATCGACCCACAAGCCGCAATCGTCGAGCTTCATTCTGGGTATGGGGGTCGGGCGATTGTCATCAGTTTTGCCGTCTAGCTCTTGCCCCACAACCGTACATATGAAGATAGCTGACCTTGGTTGGGGTTGTCGGATCGGGAACGACGGGTTGTGGAGCACGACTTGGATTACTTCTCGGAATCCTGCCCGGAGTTCGCCTATGTGGAGGTGGAGTACCACCCGCCTCCGGTGGCCCTTAGGGATCTGAGCTGTGGAAACATTGACGCCCGGGTCAGCTTTGAAGTACGACTCTTCGTCTTGCCCTCTACCATTGGGCAACTTTGTGCGCCCAACCTTTACGGACCCCACTGCGGTGCTAAGTGGAACCGTCAACGATATGATCAAATCTCTTTCGTAAAGGTAGTGGACGCGGCCGCAAGAGACCAAACGGTTAGGGGTGGGTGAAGTGACCTGCGCATCGTAAACCGTCGGGCGGGTAATTCGTGTAGTTGAGATTCGCAGTCTCTGTTGTGCTGAACCAATGGAGACGCACATGAGCTGGCCTCGCGTTTTGTGCCGTGTTCCCCGAAATCTCACTTCTTGTGTTTTGTGGAGCTCCCACGAGATAGGTGGTGCTGTATCAAGTGTCCTCCTCCACGGCGCGCTTGGCACCTTGGGCAAGTGGCGTAGCCGGCCGGTTTCTGGCCGAAGGCATGGACGCGCATTGTTACTGACCTTTCTGTTAAGTTTTCGTGTTGAGCGAGAGGACGGTTTCGGCGAGGCACCCCTCGATGAGGTGGGG
>NZ_JBEYXK010000236.1:0-1419 GCF_040645035.1 Streptomyces sp. NPDC046876
GCTGAGAATGGAGATCAAGGATATAATGATATTTTAAGGGACGCAGCTAAGGTTACAGCTTATCATCAGCGACTAAGCCAACTAATTAAAGAGTTCGCTAGTCCTTCAAACTAAAGAATTTTGTTGAATGGCATTGAGAGCAGTTGATAGTCTCCTAGCAAAATCTTCAGGTGGTTCTTCTGATTATCAATTCTCTTTGAATGGAAACTTTTGTAAGCCCCAGTCGTTGTTATTTAATATCAATGGCAGGGGTTTTTGTGGCTGCTAAAAATCCTTGAGAAAACTAGGTTGCTAGAAAGGAAACCGTGTGCGAAAGAAATGCCAGCTATGGATCGGCAATTTGATGTCTTTTCAGACCAAGGCGTTCAAGTGCTTGCAGTAAACATTGCTCAATCGGATTTTGAAGTCCCTGTCCGGCCGGTCATCTTTCCGCACCGTTGCGATGCGCAAACCACTGGCCAGATTCGTCCGGATATATTTCACGCGATACAGGTACTGAAAGAACGATTTCAATATCGCCGTTTTCCGGGCAATCGTCGCGGGACTGTACACTTTCCCTTTTTGGATATGGGGACTGCTGGAAACCAGCCATTCCTGGTACCGGCGCAGATGACGAGGCTCAAGCGACTTGAATAGCGAGCCTTCTTTAATCTGCTCGATGTCAACGCCAATTTCAGATCCATGCTGCAGGAGGTGTTCGACAAACAGCCGCAACTCATTTTCGTATTCCTTGCGCGTCCGGTCGGATCGATCGTTTTTAGCATCGACGTGCTTTTGCTCGTAAATGTACCAAGTGAGAATTTCCATGTCATTAAAATTAGAAAAGGGATTTTGCTTCCCCTTTTCCGCGGTATCGATTTTCTGCTGCAGCTCCCCCATCGACAAGTTCGTAATCTGTAATTTCCCTAAATTTCCATTTTTGGCCAATTCCACGGTTTTTCTCCCTCTTTTCTCCCATTCCAGTTTCTTCCTGTATATTTATAAGTAACTATTATCATTTTCATTTATTTTATCTTAATTAGTAACAAATTGAAACAAATAGTCCCTTTGTTTAGTTTTATTAATCATATATATTATCATTAAAATTTATAATTGATTAAAATTAATTCACGTTTATTGTTTATATAGTATAATGATTTTATATAATTTTATATTAAATCCACTCTCCCTCTTCCCGTTTTTCCTTCTGAAGATTCGAAAAAATGAAAGACGTCCAAAAAAGGAATATTTTAAAAACGAAATTATTGCTTAAACTTGTCTAGTTCGTAGTTAAAAGTATCTCTACCGCTGTTAATATGTTTAACAACATACCTTTTTCTCTCGCTGTGACAGAGTTGTATTTTTACTTTTATCGTCATCCCCCTACTATCCACATGTATTTTTTATTTGCGAACACTTATTTTGGCTAGTTTTTCGTTT
>NZ_JBEYXK010000237.1:0-1381 GCF_040645035.1 Streptomyces sp. NPDC046876
AAATGTATTGCAGAGTGTTTTGTTTGATGCAATGCCAGGGGAAATGATTGCCTTTGCAGGTCCGAGTGGTAGCGGTAAAACGACTATGTTTGGCCTACTTGAACGATTTTATGAGCCAGCTTCAGGTAACATTTACATTGGGAATACACCTATCAATCAGTTATCACTTTCCTCTTGGCGGAGTCAAGTCGGCTATGTATCTCAAGAAAGCGCAATGATGGCTGGTACTATACGCGAAAACCTCTGTTATGGTTTAAGTGCCTCGGATCAAATCTCTGACGAACGTCTGTGGGAAGTTGCCAAAATGGCCTATGCCGATTATTTTATTAAAGACTTTCCAGAAGGATTAAATACAGAGGTCGGTGAACGCGGCATCAAATTATCAGGGGGGCAACGACAGCGTATTGCGATTGCACGAGCATTTTTGCGGGATCCCAAAATTCTAATGATGGATGAAGCAACAGCAAGTTTAGATAGCCAATCAGAGGGAGTTGTACAGCAAGCGTTATCACGATTAATGAAAGGACGGACTACTTTTGTCATTGCTCATCGATTATCGACGATTGTCGATGCAGACAAAATTATTTTTATAGATAAAGGACAGGTGACAGGTACAGGAACTCACCAAGAACTTACAAAGTCACACATATTGTATCGTGAATTTGCAGATCAACAATTGGTGTAAATCGGCATACTATCGCACCCTTTTAATATTTAACGAAGTAATCAAATTTTGCTCATCAATACACCTGCTTCTTGATAATTTTGATGCAGTTCACAGGTCCCTGAACCACTATTGCTCTGATGATAAACTAAGGATTTTTGTGCCGTTTAGCAATCCTAAAGAAGATATTTTCAAACTAGTTCATTTCACTGATCCTTTCTTCAGCTCGCTCAATCCAGCTTTTCAAGGTATCCGGTTCCCTTTGGATTCTCATAATCCATTTGAACTTATCAAGGAGAAGTTAAAGTTCTTTTAGCTCGGTATTCATATTCAGAAATTAGAAGTGCGATTGCTGTTCCTACCCAATAGGAACAGCTTATAAAACATGTAGCTTTAGTATTTTGTCTCGGTTCCTTGTAAACTCTCTGTTTCTGCTCATCGTTGCCTTCCTTTTTCCGCAAAATGAAGAGAGAGTCTCTCAATGTATTCGACTTAATTTAAATTTAACTTAAGTACTTATACAGCCCATTTATTGAATATTACTTTTGATTGTTTATCTTTATCGGTCTTCTCAATTAAATTTTTGTATTGTCAAAAAACAGACAAATTTCTCAAAGTACATTTTTCAACCACAAAAGAATGAAGAAAATTAAAGAGCATGGGTCTGGTAGAATACCAGACCCATGCTCTTTAATTTTTAAGCTAACTTTTTAAGGT
>NZ_JBEYXK010000238.1:0-1338 GCF_040645035.1 Streptomyces sp. NPDC046876
AGATCAAAACAAGATTCAGCAGGTGACCGAGATTCCCGAGAACGTGTCACTGGTCCATTACATGCAGGAATACAACATGGGCGAAGTGCGCACGCAGCTCGTGAAAAGCATCAAGCAGAATCGCATGAAGATGAATACACGTTTCGCCGATGAACAGACAATCATTGAATCGGAAGGGCAAATTGAAAGTGCCTCGGAAATGCTGCGGAACTTGTCGTACCGGAACGATAAGATTTACCTGTTCCATACGCTCATTCATTTGGTAGCGAGTTCACAAGAAGAACTGGACCAACTGACGACAACCGTCAAAAGCAAATTCTCGAAGATCGGCATCATTCACAACCCGACAGATCGTGCGGTCGATGCCTTTCGTTCGTTTTTGCCGCTGAATGACAACAAAGTCGACGAACTGACGTACAAGATGACCAACTCGGAAGCAATCTCGTATTTCTTCCCGTTTCACGAGAACGAAATGTTCTCCGAAACCGGCTTAATCAAAGGACGCAACATGACGACCGGCAATGTCGTGATTGTCGACGATACAACGCTCTTGAACCGGCATGAGTTCGTCATTGGCATTTCTGGTATTGGGAAATCCATCATCACTGACGATCACGGGAAATTCATTCTTTATTATTTCTGCTAAGCCTGAAGTTTCATAGCCAGCATCGTATAGCTTTTTAATTCGCAACAATACATCTATTGCTGTGGAGTGATATTTCTTAGCCCGATTCCCACCCTTGCTCATGAAATAAGGGTCGCGTTCTTCCTTCATTCTTGTAAAAGAATCCTTAACATTGATTAAGCTTCTTATTTCGCCAACCAAAGCTTTTGCAGGGAGTCTATCTTTCTCCCAACACGCTTCAAAGTTTTCAAATTCTGTGACTCTTTTTAATAATTCCCTTCGTGGTCTCAAAGAAGTATCCCCATCTTCATTTATTCTTACTAAAACCGTTCTGACTATTTCTGCTTTGCCTATAGAATTACGATCTAAGTCGACTTGGTTAGTCACATCGCTCATGAATTTATAGGAAATACCTGAACCTTTTAAGAAATTAAGTGTGTCTTTTTTGGATTTACATAATAAAGGTATAGTTTGTACTAGGAGATTAAATAGATCGGGCGGATAATGGTAAATTTTCGTTTGTTCAAAAAGGATTGCCCCGATAATCGAATCAGAACTGAAAGAAGGTGCTGTCATGACGCGTGTCCGCATTTTATGGATCAAGTCATACATTTCTTCTTCTGTCGAGTATTGGTCTTCCGAAACGCCGTATAGCGCTAAAGCTTTCGGTGTGCTGCCGCCACTTTGATCAAGTGCTGCAATAAAGCCTTTGC
>NZ_JBEYXK010000239.1:0-1307 GCF_040645035.1 Streptomyces sp. NPDC046876
AGGTGAGGCAAAACTTCTATTCCAATCAGGACGAGTAAGACCGCAGTTACGGCTTCGATATAAAAGCCAGCAGCAACTGCAATCCCAATTCCTCCAGCTCCCCAAATCATGGCCGCAGTCGTAAGTCCTGAAATAGAATCGTTGCCACGTTTTAAAATTACGCCAGCCCCTAAAAAACCAATGCCTGAAACAATCTGTGCAGCAAGACGCAAAGGATCCATTGTAATATTAACATTAGCATACTCGCTACCTTGTGCAATATAGGCAGATTCAATCGAGATGATGGTTAGTAAACAACTGAACGTAGAGATAACGATGCTCGTTTTTAATCCGACAGGCTTTCTTTTTAATTCCCTTTCCAGTCCGATTGCTAAACTTAAGAGAGCGGCTATGACAAGTTTAAAGAAAGTTTCATATGAAGAAATTTGCATTGCGCTGAAAAACTCCATAAAAAAACCTCCATTTTTTTGTCTTGTATTGATTCTCCTTAGCGAACGTGGCAAACTTGTTAAGTGTGTCGTCGGTTTAGTATAGCGGCTTACTCCAAGGTTTGACTCATTGCCTGAAATGACGATGTCTTCAGAAGGGAATCCGGCTTCCATAAGAAATGTTTCCACCTGTTCTTTCGTAATCGCCGATTCCGCTGCAATTTCAACGCGTGTTCCCTCAGTAAAATCGATGCCGAGATTTAAACGGAAGATACCGAGCGCAACTATTCCAGCGATGATTAAAACGATAGAACTCATGAAGAATTTATTGCGACTGCCAACAAAGTCAAACCGGTCGAAACGCGTTGATAAATCAAGAATTTCCAGACTCTCGGTTCGATTATGGACCTGCGACTTCCGCAGTCCAAACCAACCCAACTTGCCGTCTAAGATGCCATTGTTAATTAAAAGTCCAAGCAGCAAACGTGAACCCCAAACAGCAGTCACAAAAACCCGATGCCACGATGGTCCGTGGTTTCAAGCAATGGCAAGCGCTCGGTCGTCACGTCAATAAGGGCGAAAAAAGCTTAAATATCTTGGTTCCTTCCTTTAAAAAAGTGGAAGTCCAAAAAATTAACGAGCAAACCGGCGAAGTATTGCGCGATAAAAACGGCGACCCTCAACCCTTTCTGAAATGCATCGTGTTTTAAAGCCAGGTGGAATGATTGCTTGTCTAGAAACGTCACAACCCGAAAATATCGTATTCAAGCCATTTTTTAGAATGTATTTCCGTTTCATAATGCCGGTATTTGGTAAGCTTTTTGCTAAAAGTTACAAAGAATACTCATGGCTACAGGAATCGGCAAAATCGTTCCCCGG
>NZ_JBEYXK010000240.1:0-1293 GCF_040645035.1 Streptomyces sp. NPDC046876
AGGAAACGAGGAGATCTAGGTGAATATTTCTTTTTCGCCACTCGGCGACCAAGCAATTGTCATCGAGTTTGGCCATGAAATCAATGAGCAAACTAAACAAGCGGTTAGGAGAGTATCGACTTTACTAGAAAAGCAAAAACCCGATTGGATGATTGAATTTATTCCTGCGTTCGTAACCGTAACGGTCTTTTATGATCCCATCTTGGCGCTTTACGATAAAGTAAAAATTGAACTAGAAAGACTGCTATTACATCTAGGTGAAGATTTGGCAGTCAAAACCACCACCATTGAAATTCCCGTGTGCTATGGCGGCGAGTTTGGGCCTGATCTCGAATTTGTAGCGCGACATAACAAACTGACTCCACGTGAAGTTATTGATATCCACACTTCCGGCACTTATTCAGTACATATGATTGGTTTTGCACCCGGCTTTCCCTTTATCGGTGGCATGTCTGAAAAAATTGCAGCTCCGAGACGCGATTCTCCGCGTCTCCGCATTCCGGAACGGACAGTCGGCAGTACTGATGGGTGGAAGTTACTATGCTTTACGGTTAGAAACTGTTACCGATTGGTTAACTATTACCTTAACATTGGCAATGATTACAGTTGGGCCAACGCTAATTTACTTTTTACTGATCAAACCAAAGGCGATGCCAAAACTATGGATTTACCTCTCGTTTCTAGCATGTTTAGGAGCTGCTTACCTGATCATTCCATCATCACAAAAAGATACTTATAACGATACTCGCATTATTAGGGGGAGTCAAGTTTGGAGAAACTCTAATAATAAGGTAAGATATCCAATATAAATACCTGTAGGGAGCGTGCGATGTATGAGAAAAACGACTGATGTCATCGGAGAGATGGTTTTCCATAATCAGATTTTGCCAGAAGATATCCCAAAGATTGACCTGTATATCGATCAGGTCATTCAATTGTTTGAATCGAGTTTTGTTGATTCTAAGCGCCGTTCCGATGAGAAAATCTTAACCAAAACGATGATTAACAAAAAGTAGTAGCACGGCTACGTGAACGAATGTGGCTAAAGATTACTCGTTTGCCAGTTAGTTACTTTGACAAAGAACCCAGCGGTGAAACGGTTAGTCGAATTGTTAACGATACAAGTATTGTTAGAGAATTAATATCTAATCATTTTCCAAGTTTTATTGGAGGAATTATCTCGATTATTGGGGCGGTTACGATTTTACTCATAATGGATTGGAAAATGACACTCATAATGTTAATTGCAGTTCCCATTGTAGTAGTGATAATGATTCCATTGGGTAGACAAAT
>NZ_JBEYXK010000241.1:0-1266 GCF_040645035.1 Streptomyces sp. NPDC046876
GTGTATTATTTTTTTCACTTTCCGCTGACATTTTTCTCAACTCACTTTCAATTTGCTTAGAATCATTAGAATCAAAACTCATAAGAACTTCACGCCTTAGCGGTTTTCACCTTGGCTTACAGCAATTACCGATTTGCGCTGCTTTATGTTCCGTAGGAACCTTTCATCAATGCAGGTTCTTTTAATATAATTTCATATTGGGGCGAATCGATCGTTAATAATGAATAGTAGGTGTCTTTAGATACTTTATCCGTGATACTATGTGTTTCCGCAACTTGTGTACGTGCAATATTATGAATATCCACTTTAATACTGCTCTGATACCCTAGACGAATAATCAAATAATTCTCTCCAATAACATGCGGCAAAAACTTCACCGAATTATATAATCCTATAATATAAAGCAAACCGTAAGCATTCACATATCGGTAGCTATGTTCGCGGACGCAGGTCGGCGCAAAATGACGATCAAATCCAATCGGTTCTGGTTCGTTCTTTTTATTGTAGGCAATGACTGATTGGGCGCCCATCCGGTAAACTTGTTCGTAAATCGGAGCGTAGTCGTATCCGGCATCCATCGTGGCATAAGCGATTTTGAGCGAAGCCAACCGTTCCTGTATTCCTTTAAGCAGCGGGATGGCAGCTTTTCCGTCATTCAGATTGCCCGAAGAAAATAGAGACTGAAGGATGTACTGGCTTTCTGCCCCAACGGCGAGATGGATTTTGAATCCAAACCAGAACACGTTCTTTCCTTCGCTATTCTTTTTCACTCCCCATTCGGGGTGTATGGGAACTGAAGCTCGCAGTTCCGAAAGCAGAATATCCAGCTGATCGGCAATTTTTTTTTCATATAAGGGAAGACTCGCTTCTTCTTCCGCCTTTTCCGCCAGCCATTGTTCCCGTTCTTCTTTCTTTTTGCGGCCACGCTTTTTCGGTTCTTTTTCGACCGCTTCTTTCTTTTGTGGCGCACAGTCATGTGCCTCGACATGGGTGGCGTCTATGGCAACAATTTCATCTGAGATGAACCCTTCAGACATGGCCATCAAAAGAGTGCGTTCCTGGACAATTTCCAAGGCATCCGATTCGCTGACCAACGTAATCATACGTGAATAAGAAGCTTCCGAAGGAATCTCGTCCGATACCAAAAAGCCGCAGTCCACTTTGAAGCGCAAATCACTTTCCAAGCGTTTGACCAAATCTTTGATGAAGGGAATCCGTTCGGTGATCCGCACAATCAGCGAATAGATCATCGCCGCGACCCCCTAC
>NZ_JBEYXK010000242.1:0-1253 GCF_040645035.1 Streptomyces sp. NPDC046876
AACCGGAACAGTCCACGAAACGATGTTTTTTCATATTCTAATGCCCGGTCATGTAAAGCACGTAAATTAGCTGTCCGTTGTTTGCCATTTGTCATCGCACCGGCCATCTCATAATAATTGGTGTCTAAATACACCTGCCATATTAACTCTGCCAGAGAACCCCGACGCGCAAGGTTTAA
This sequence comes from Streptomyces sp. NPDC046876, assembly GCF_040645035.1. Classification (NCBI taxonomy): domain Bacteria; kingdom Bacillati; phylum Actinomycetota; class Actinomycetes; order Kitasatosporales; family Streptomycetaceae; genus Streptomyces; species Streptomyces sp. NPDC046876. The sequence goes on from NZ_JBEYXK010000242.1 coordinate 180, forward strand.
AGAGAAATAATTTTATCGCGTAGCTGGGCAATTTCAGCATTCTTTTGTCGAATGTCTTGATTCAACTGGTGATAAAACGTTTGTGCTTCCAGTCCCTTTTCTTCCATGCGTTTCACGTATTGGTATTCATTTCGTTCCAAGCGAACCTCAGCGATTTGATCCAGTCCCTGTGCCTCAAAAGAAAGTGCTGAGACTTCTTTGAGGATGCCTCGTTCCTTAAAAGATTCATTGATGGCTTCCGCATAGTTCATGCGCCATTTTACCAGTGTCTCGCGTTCATTCCAAGGAGTAGAAGGAACGGTTTGGAACACTTTTTCTCCTGTTGCATTGCGAAGAATTTCGCCATTTTGATCCAATTCATACTGGCGTGTTTTTTTCTGTCCCCACGTTCCATCTTCGTTAAATGGGCGAACTGTCAGCAGGATGTGTGCATGCGGATTGTGTTCTTTGTCTCGGTGAATCGCAACGTCTGCGACCATGCCTTCATCAACAAATTCGTGTTGGACAAACGATTGTACAAGTTCTTGTTGCGCATCATCTGGTAACTCCTTCGGCAACGCAATGAGCACTTCTCGTGCTAATTGCGCGTTCCAGGCTTTCTCGATTTTCTCCACTTCGTTCCACAGTTTTTCACGTTCAAGTGTCCACTCGGGCGCATGATTAGGCTTGAGGATAAAAGAGATCGGAGCTACTTCTCGCTGCGGATAGCTTTTGATTTCGTCATCGCGTTCAGAATACAATTCTTCCCCACTGCGGTAACTGGCACTCGCAACGGCGGATTGGGTTTTCTTGCTGATGATGTTGGCTTGCAGTCGGAAGTAACTCACGTTCTCTCACCTCTTTTCTCTTGTTCAATATCCGTAGGCGACAACCAAAGACCGAAGTGGCTGCAGCCCAAACAAGCAGACGAAACAACCTTTGAAGATACGGTCAGTGGCATGAACGAAACGCTCCTGACGGCCATTGCCCCGGACAACTTGACGGAGTTTGATTCCTCGGTGCGTGTAGGAGCAAATTACACGCGGACACTTCTCATCGTGGACTACGACCCGATTCAAGATCAAAACAAGATTC
>NZ_JBEYXK010000243.1:0-1230 GCF_040645035.1 Streptomyces sp. NPDC046876
TGAGTCGACGGCGACGACCCAGTCGAGGTCGCCTTCGGCGTCGGCCTGGGCGAGCAGGGCGGCGAAGACGCGGTCCCACGTGCCGTCGATCGCCCGCATCCGCAGCCTGCTGTAGGCGCCTTTCCAGGAGCCGAACCGCTCGGGCAGGTCCATCCACGGCGTCCCGGTGCGGTACTTGAACGCGATCGCGTCGATCACCTGTCGGTGCTCGCGCCACCGCCCACCCCGCTTCGGTGTGCGGTCCGGCAGCAACGGCTCGATCCGCGCCCACTACGCGTCAGTCAACGACCACATCAACCAACGATCAGATGATCCGAGAGAAACGGCCTAGGGGCATCTGTGAGGTGTCCCTTCGCCGCGTCTCCCGGCCCCAGCAGAGGGCGCCCCGTACGGGCCGGCCGATCGGCGGTTCCTCCTCGGGGGTGTCGGCGGAGAGGAATCCGCCGGCACTGCGACCACACAACCGCCGCGGCTGTCCGGCGCACTGCTGACGAGCGTCCGGTACACGCCTGCTGACCTGCACGGACAGCGGCCGGGACAGGGCCGGACAGTCCCGGACAGCGGTTTCGCTTGGCTGCGCCCGCTGCCCCGTCGAGAGTTCTGCCATCCCAGCGAACTGCCGTGCGAACCACGGCTCTCGACCATGGAGTCAGCCATGCGCAAGCTCACCTCCCTCGCGGCCAGGGGCGCCGTAGTCACCCTGCTCGCCGGAACCGCGTTATCGGTCACGGGCGTCGGCAACGCCCAGGCCGCCTCCCTGGGGGCGAACATCGCCGCCACCGCCAAGGGGCAGATAGGCGCCGGCCCCTGCGGCCTCAACAACAAGGGCAGCTACTGGGGCCGGGGCACCCAGCAGACGGGCAGCTGTGGCCCCAACCACACCGAAGCGCACGCCTGGTGCGCCGACTTCGTCGGCTGGGTGTGGTGGAAGAACGGCGTCGGCGGCAAGATGAACCAGCTCGACAACCTCGCCTCCAGCTTCACCAAGTACGATTCTCTGCACTCCACCCCGAAGGTCGGCGACGCGATCCTCTACAACCTGGGCCCCGACGGCTACAAGAACGACCACGTGGCCATCGTGGTGGCCATCTCCGGCGAAAAGATCACCGTGGTGGGCGGCAACCAGGGCATCCCCGCGAGGACGCGGTCGGCGGCGATCCCACCCCCGCCCAGCTCCGCCGGATGGTCGACCTGCTCCACGACGCCATGGCCGCCGGCGCCTGGGGCCTG
>NZ_JBEYXK010000244.1:0-1180 GCF_040645035.1 Streptomyces sp. NPDC046876
CGGCGATGATCTATTCGCTGATTGTGCGGATCACCGAACGGATTCCCTTCATCAAAGATTTGGTCAAACGCTTGGACTATACAATCAGTCTGCAAGAAGATTTCCGCTATGAAACAGAAGATCTCTATCACAACCCATTAGGAATTTGGGAATTAAGCATTGAAAAATAATGAATGTAACTTATTGTGAATTAAGTTACATTCAAAGACCTTAAATTCAAGTAAAAAAGTATAATAAGTTGCTACCAGAATGGAGATACTTACATGGAAATATGGATACCTTGGCTTGCGACAATTTTGTTCGGATACTTTGCAATTACCAGCTTATATGCCGGCTTGAAGTCCTATAAAAAAGATGAGGAAAGAGAATTTGATGAAGTTTTTTCCTACGACGTTGGAATCCTTAACATTGTTGGGATATTTTTTGCTTTTGTTTTATGGGGAAGTGAAAAACTATTTCCTCAAAAGTTCCAGTTAATAGTTTTTCGGGTAGTGGCTCTTTTAACTTTCTTACTTATGATTGGGCTAATTTATTTATGTTGGCACTTTTTTAGTTAGAATAATGGAGTAGCTAAACAATTTAGAAATGGGAATTTTGAATGTAACATATTGCTAATTAAGTTACATTCATTTCCTTGATTCTACTGAATCACAGCAAACGACTAAGTACACTGAAAAAATGAACCATACACAACAAAAGGAACGAGTAAAACTGACGAGAGCGAATATGGAATTTTTAGAGATTCCAGCACCAACAAAAGTTCCTAAAAAAATGGTTTGAAACTCGATCAACAGTTTCTGTTGATTTTATCAATAGAATATTATATGCTATTCTCATATTCCTAAGCCGTATTTGGCGACGTCTGCCCAGTAGTTGAGCAACGCGCCTTTTCTAACGTTCTGGACCAAGGTCGCGCTCTTTTTCTCGAGGTCTTTCATGTTCTCGGTCATGGTGCGATTCAGCTGGCTCATGCTGGTGTCCAACATGCCCTCGATCTCGCTCATTTTCTGGACGGTCGTTTTGTTGTTCGCTGCCATCTCGCTCTTGCCAGTCTCCAAGTGCTGCAGAAGCTGATTCCCGTAATCGCGCTGCGTGCTCTCGAGCGCTTTCAAAATCGAAATCATCTTTTTTTGCACGTCCTGGCTGACTTTCGTGATTTTCGCCAGTTCGTTGTCCAGCG
>NZ_JBEYXK010000245.1:0-1168 GCF_040645035.1 Streptomyces sp. NPDC046876
ATTTTAATATATAAGTTAAAAAGGAGTGGAGACAATGGCAAATAACATTGAAAAGATCACAAGCATTGAAGAACAGATTGAGAAATTAAAGGAAAAGCGAAAGAATTTAGAGAAACAAATGCAGCAAAACATCGGGGCGTCGATTAAACATGCTTCAGAACCAGCAACATTCATACAATACTCCTTTCACCAGTCAGTCTTCATCGTCATCCCACTCATCCATTTTTTTCTGATGCTTCTCCTGGATTTCCTGAGCTTTCTTAGGATTGACCCGGTTTAAACGTTTAATTGCCTCCATATAGGTTAAATCACCATTTTCTAACCTTTTGACAATTATGTTTACATACGGTTGGAAGACACTTTTTTGTGAAGGAGCATCTAATACAGACGGTCCCAAATTTTCTGTGCGCATTTTCGCATAATCCTCTTCCTTAAGGTCCAACAGATGGCTATCCTCTTCTGAAAGCAGTAATCAGTGAAAAAAATCTCTCCTTTTCAAGCAACTTTCCCCGTAAAATTAGTTGATTTAAAAAACTATTATAGCGAAGGCGGCGTAATTTACTTTGTATGTGAATTGCTTGGAGATCAATCACGAGTTTATGCAAAGATTCTCCTTCCATTAGACTTAAAACCTATAATCGATAAGTATGGCCAGCAAAAATCCACTAATATCAAGCTAAAACCTGTAACAACAAATTCACAATTAGAATCTTTATGTACCTACTTTCTACAGGAAAAAAACAGACAGCCTGTTAACTATGTCGGAAAATACTCCCTGGCTTCTCATTCTTTTGAGCAGGTAAAAGCAACAAGCTTATCTGTCGAAGCTCAAGCAAAGAAAAATTCTTTATTAGGTCAAGAAATGTACCTGTACGGAGTAACCAGTGATATTGAAAAAATCTAAACTTCGATGGTGGCCTGCCAACTGCTATATGGGGATTTGACAACGATTAACGATTCACTTTGCCATTTCAATTCCCCTAAAAACCTGGAGTATACCTGTTCTACCGCCACTTCTTCCGCCAGCAGTTTATTTACACTACCCGATTTTTGGAGGTGGCTCACTTGGTTATAATTTTTGATTAGCCATTGGTCTCGGTCAAACTGAATGTGACTAAGACAAGTATTCAGGAGTCTTGTTTTTCCAGAACCAATTTCACCATTTGAC
>NZ_JBEYXK010000246.1:0-1134 GCF_040645035.1 Streptomyces sp. NPDC046876
CCGCATGGCCTTGTGGGCGACGTCGGTGAGGTCCTTGGCGGGCTGGCCCTCCGCGGGCCGGCCGGCTTCGGGTCGGCACCGCATCCGTGCGTCACGTGCCCCCCGACCACACCAGGAGTGCCATGTCCGGCCCTCACCGACACGTCCCGGCCGCCCGGCAGCACGCGGCCGCGCCCCCGTCCCACCGCAAAGACCCCGATGCCGGTCCCGGTGCCGGCCCGGATGCCGGCCCCGACGTCGGCCCCGACCCCTGCGTCGGCCCGGAACCCCCGTCCGACGCGGACCTCATCCGGCGGCTCCGGCAGGCGTACGCCTCCGGCCCGGGCGATCCCGACGTCTGCGAACTCCTCTACCGGCGGCACCGTGTCGCCGCTTTCGCATGTGCGCGCAGCTGCTGCCGCACCCCGCAGGACGCCGAGGACCTCGTCTCGGAGGCCTTCGTACGGACCGTGCAGGCCGTCCGCTCCGGCGCCGGTCCGCGAGAGCAGTGGCGCCCGTACCTGCTGGCGGTCGTCCGGCACACGGCCATCGAATGGCGGGCCGGCGCCGGGCGCACCGTCCTGACACCGGACGTCGAGCCCTGGTGCCGGCCCGGCCCGAGCGGGGACGACCCGCAGCGCCGACTGCTGGACAGCGAGGACCGCCGGCTCGTCGCCCGCTCCTTCCAGGCCCTGCCCGAGCGGTGGAAAGCCGTGCTGTGGCACACCCTCGTCGAGGACGACTGCCCACACCCCGTCCCGCTGCTGTTGGGCATCACCCCGAGCGCGGTGACCTCCCTGGCCTTCCGCGCCCGCGAAGGACTGCGCGAGGCGTACCTGCGGGCCCACCTCTCCTCGGCCGCCGATGCACGGTGCCGCCACTACGGCAGCGTGCTCGGTGCGGCCGTGCGCCGCCGCCCCACCCCGCGCACCCGGGGCCTGGCCCGCCACCTGGCGGCCTGTCGGCCCTGCTCGCGGGCGTACGCCGAGCTCCTCGACCTCGACGCCGCACTGCGCGCCGGCTCCTGCGCCGAGCCCGTCGCCCCGTAGGGTCCGGGACCGGGGCCGGCCGGCAGGTCGGCCCCCGACACGCCGCTGCCGGTGGCGGCCGCAGGGGTGGGGCCGGCAACGGCCGGGCTGTGGATCGCGGGGAGCG
>NZ_JBEYXK010000247.1:0-1122 GCF_040645035.1 Streptomyces sp. NPDC046876
AAGACATCGTCCGTTTGCTTTGTTCTTTCTTGGCGACTTGTAAGCAGGCTTTCAAGCTCACGTTTTTCGCCGGCTTCGCGTTCTCGATGAAATGTTTCAACAGATCTGTTTTCATTTCCAATGGAAGCGCGTCGAGTTTCTTCAGCAAGTTGTCTTTGGCGTGAGGGAACGTCTCCCGCAGCAAGGCAGTGAGTTGCTGGTCGAGGTGTGTGGCCTTGGCCTCGTATCGTTCAATTAATTGTTGCGTCGTATTGAGTTGGATGGACGTCTGGTAGATGGCCGTAAGGTCGGTTCCATCCTTCACCAACTGTTCTTTTTTCATGCCGAATTTGTTGCGACTCAACGCTTGAATCCGGAGTTGCTCGCTGACTTTCGTCGCCTGTTCGGTCGCCTTTTTCAGTTCCTGCAGCTGCAAGTGATGATTCACTTCACTAGTCGGTGGAATGGCTTCCACCGCATTCGTTTCAAGCGCCGTCAGCACATTCATTTTGTACGCCACGGTCCGATCATTGTGTTCGAATCGCTCCTCAATTTCAGGGATTGTCGTCGTGTGAAAAGTGGCTTTCCGTAGTGGAAGAGTGTGCATTTAAATCCATTATTAAGAGTTCAATGCGTGCCTTCATGAAATCCGGCGTCAAAACATCATAGACAATATGGTCGTTGTTTTCGCGATATACCTTCTTTCGATCTTTCTTTCTTGAAATGAGTGAATCGATATCAATGTCGTTAATGAAAAGCGTAAACAATGGCACATTCAATGCTTGTGCAATCAATTCCAGTACACTTAGTGAGGGATTTGCCTGTCCTCTTTCGAGTTGGCTAATAAGCGAAGTGCTAATGCCTGCAGATTCGGCAAACTCACGAATTGTCAGGCCTTTCTTTTTTCGATAATTTAATACCGTTTGCCCGAGACGATAATTGTTCATAGCAAAAATCCTTTCTAATATAATGTCTGTTTCCTTCATTTTGTGCTGACATACTAAACACGGAGAAGTAAGCCTACCAATGAGTACAGGAGTATTTTATACTTATGTTTGTACATTATAATAAATCTATTTCATTATTGTAAACAGTTATCTGGGAGGAAACAGAATTGAAATCACCATTTATTGCGTACATGGC
>NZ_JBEYXK010000248.1:0-1114 GCF_040645035.1 Streptomyces sp. NPDC046876
CTGTCGAAGCAGTCGTATCGATTTTACAGGCGGGCATTCCAATTGCGCGCGTTGAACTAGTCGACGAGCAATCAATGCAGCAAGTCAACAAATACAATGATACCGCTACATGCATATCCGCATCTGTAATTCCTGTAATATCGAAACGCTTTAAACGTTCCATATTTTTCACAACAATCTTAAATAGGTTTTCTTCACCAAAGATTTCTTTAGCATTTTCCAAAGTCGCTAAATCTACTGCAGCACCATTTTTCAAAAGAACTATGGTTTCGATGTCCTTGCTGCGAAGGAACAGCAGCGTATCGTGATTGGACAAAATCGATCGCGCCATTTCTTTGCCGTAAAGCGACTCGATTTGGCCATTGTCTTGGACGATGGTGTTCATCGACAAGCCAAGTCCTCGGCAAGTAGCTAAAACGCGTGCGTATTTCTCGATTTTTCCGATATTCGCAAACTCATCCAATAAAAAGATGGTCGGGATTTTCAATTGCCCCCGATTTTCATCGGCCAATTTATAAAACTGCGAAATCAATTGATCAAAAAAGACCGAGGTTAAGGCGGTGAACGGATTTTCATCCATTGGTAGTTTCACATAGAGAATGCTTTTTTGTTCCTGAAACGCTCGGAAATTAAAATCGCTTGTTTGCGTCATTTCTCGGATTTTCTTGAGTGTGAAAATACTCACTTGAGAAGCAAACGATGACGTCACACTCGTTCGCGTGTTTCCACCGAGCGTCGTCAATCCCTTCAGCAGCTGATAGGCCGGATGATGCGGACCGAGGTCTTCATCGACCCATTGCCGGAAGGCTTCTTCATCGGGTGCTACGCGTTCATTAAACGTATCTAGCACGTCTTGCATGCTAGCATTCGGGATTTCTGTTTTGCAGTAGACAATCAACCCGGCGAGCATCTTTTGCGCGCGTTCCATAAAGAAGTCTTCTTTGCCGTCTTTGGTCGAGTTCTTGGCGATGGTCACGGACACGCTTTGGGCATCTTGGTCATCAAAGACATAGTCGAGCAAGTTGTAACGGTCTTGATTAAAATTCACAACCGTTATTATGGCAACGCATAATCAACATATCGTGAATACATTAAGACATCGCGTTATTGCAAT
>NZ_JBEYXK010000249.1:0-1103 GCF_040645035.1 Streptomyces sp. NPDC046876
AATATTGTCCTTCTGCGAGATCAGCTAGGACATAGCAACATTGAAACCACTTCTCTCTATACGAACTTATCTAATAAAGATATATGTAGAAATCGGCTATATGGCTAAAAGCGAAAAACCTGTAATTATTTTTGATCCTTTTAAACAGGTAAAGAATCTCTTCCTTAAAAAATCAGCAAATTACGTTGTGTATTCAATGAATGAGTTAATTGACACAGTGTTCGATGTCTTGGGAAGAAAAGATTCTGAAGTGAAAGATGAGTATGATGCGTTACTATTAGCTTCCGGTGGATTAGATTCTACTGTCTTGGCGTATAAATTACTAGCTGAAAGCAAGAATGTATTGCCTATATTCTTGAAATATGGTCAGCATTTTGCTGAAACTGAATTTAATACATTAACAAATGTATTGCCTCCCGAATTACTTTCTCATGTAAAAGTAATTAATATAGAGGATATCTTCAAGAATTCTGAATCTCGAATGATAAAAGAACCCGATTTATGGTTGGATAAAGTCAGTGCTGAAGACTTATATCTACCTTATAGGAACCTTTTATTCTTATCTGTGGCTTCATCAATTGCGCAGACATTGGGCATAGGAGAAGTTTATTCTGCATTTATTAATTCAAATCATGCTAAAGAAATCGATTGTTCAAAAGAGTTCTTTGATCAATTGTCTGAAATGTTAACTGAATACGGTACTGTGCAAATCGAAATGCCTTTTAGAGACTTTTCTAAAGCTGATGTCATTAAGCTGGGAATTGAATTGAATGTTCCTATAGCACAAACGTACTCTTGCCAAGCAAATAGTACAACTCCATGCGGTGTTTGTCCAAATTGTGTTGATAGATTAGCCGGTTTTGAATCATTTGAAGAAAAAAGTACAAACCCTAAAAATTAAAAATTGGGTTTTATGTTTATTCTGATGGAGAAGTCTGACACTCTGTAATCACTTCTGCGCCCGTTAATGCTGCAATGTCTTCTAGCATTGCAATTGGCGGAGGGGGATTAGCTTCAGGGGTTGGTTCTTATTTAAAAGGCATTAGCCCAAAAACAAAACTGATCGGTGTCGAACCCGAAGGTGCTCCGGGTATGAAAACATC
>NZ_JBEYXK010000250.1:0-1102 GCF_040645035.1 Streptomyces sp. NPDC046876
TCGCACGAGAAGATCACGGTAGTCCTGCCAGGTGAAGCCAGGGTGGGCACCTCGGTGATGGCCCTGGATGCGAGGACGGTAGATCAGGCGCTGCGGTCGCCGGCCCCCGACAACTCAACGGAAAGGTCAGTAGGACCTCTAAGACCGTGTCCTATGTGGTGAGGCGGAGGAGGCGTTTGTAGCAGCAGAGGGCGGCGGCGAGGCCGAGGAAATGCCAGGTAGGTGCGGGGGTTGCGTTCGTATCGGTGGTTGAGCCGGCGGTAGCCGGTCAGCCAGGACATGGTCCGTTCGATCACCCACCTCCGACGCCCTAATCGTTCGCTCGACTCGATGCCCTTGCGGGCGATGCGGACGCCGATCCGTTTTCCACGGAGCCATTTGCGCAGTTCAGGTATGTCGTAGGCCTTGTCCGCGTGCAGTTTCCGGGGTTTGAAGTGGCGGCCGCGGTGGGGGTCGTGTCTCGTTTGGTGACCGAGCACCATGGGCTTCAGGGCCTGGCTGTCGTGGGTGTTGGCGGCGGAGATGCCGACGAGGAGGGGCAGCCCGGCCGCGTCCGACAGGACGTGCATCTTGGAGCCCGGCTTTCCGCGGTCCACGGGGCTCGGACCTGTGAGTTCGCCCTCTTTTTGGCCCGGACGTGGGCGGAGTCGAGAACGGCTCGGGACAGATCGAGCAGTCCCGCGTCGTCAAGCTGGTGGAGGATCTTCTCGTGGAGCCGGCCCCAGACCCCGGCTCTCGACCAGATCAGGAACCGGCGATGAGCCGTCGACTTCGATATCCCGAAGCAGGGCGGCAGGGCTCGCCAGGCGCATCCGCTGACCAGCACGTAGGTGATCGCTGCGAACAGCGTCTCATCAGGCGTGTCCTGCGTCCCGCCGCCCTGCGGCCGCACCCTCGACGGCGGGATCAGCGGCTCCGCGATCTCCCACAACCCGTCCGGAACAATCCAACTCCACGTACCCCGCCCCATACCGAGGTCAACGACGCCTCACCACATAGGACACTGTCTTAGAGGCCATCTCATTTGGGTGGTTGGGTAGGCTGTCGGTCGTGGTGGGGATTGTTGAGCGGCTGGTGCCGGACGAGTTGTGGGAGTTGTTCC
>NZ_JBEYXK010000251.1:0-1101 GCF_040645035.1 Streptomyces sp. NPDC046876
TAAGCCACAGGAGCGGCCGCGTCACAGATGCCCGGCGGGTCGGGCCCCGCCCCGCCGGGCATCCGGCCCAACGTCCAGCCGGGCAGGCGCCGGGGACGCACCAGATCGCTACGCGCTTCTCATTTCTCGGCGTCCGGCGGCCGCCCGGGGCTGATACCCGCACCGAATGACGAACAGAGAGGCATTCGGGGGCGGCAGGCGCAGCAGATCGCTACGCGCTCCCCATATCTCGGCGTCCGACGGCCGTCTGGGGCTGGTCGTACGCGGGCTGCACGTTCTCGACGGCGGTGGTGAACTCACGGCCGGATGCACCCCGGATGGTCCTTGGCTTCCTATGCTCATGTACATGAGTAACGGCGCCCTGCCGAACAGGTCAACGCCGCGCCACTCCGTGTCGGTTGCCGGGGCTGTAGTGCGGGATGACGGTCGGCTGCTGGCCATCCGTCGAGCCGACAACGGAACCTGGGAGCTGCCCGGCGGAGTACTGGAGCTGACGGAAACCCCGGAGGACGGGGTGCGCCGGGAGGTGCTGGAGGAAACCGGCATCCACGTCGAAGTGGACCACCTCACCGGGTCTACAAGAACATCACAGCTGGTGTGGTCGCCCTGGTCTTCCGCTGCAAGGCTTCCGGCGGAACGGAGCGCCTCTCAGGCGAAACAACAGCAGTCCAGTGGCTCACCCCCGAAGAGGTGGCCGAGCGGATGTCGCACGTGTACGCCATCCGCCTCCTGGACGCCCTCGACGGCAACGGCCCCCACGTCCGCAGCCACGACGGGCGCCAACTGCTGACAGAGCATCCCCGGACGGCCGTCGGACGCTGAGAAATGAGGAGCGCGTAGCGATCTGCTGCGCCCATCGACTCCGAATGACTCTCGGTTCGTCATTTGGTGCGGTATCGGCCCCGGACGGCCGCCGGACACCGAGAAATGAGAAGCGCGTAGCGATCTGGGGTGCCTGGGTGCTCTGCAGGGCGGTGTGGTCGTCCCTTCGTGCGGGTGGACGGGCCCCGGCGGGGGATTGGAGGGATGTCGGCCCGGATGCCCGGTGCTGTGAGGCGGAGCCTGGTCGCACGTCTGTGACGCGGCCGTCCCCTTGACCTT
>NZ_JBEYXK010000252.1:0-1037 GCF_040645035.1 Streptomyces sp. NPDC046876
AATGGATGAACGGCCAAAGTTGCTAGAATAAATACCCCACATGTATTCCATAAAGACGTCCAACCAATCCGTTCTTTAGACCGGATTGAGGACATGAAATGGAGCTTGAAAAAGTGGTGCAGCGAACGGGATTATATTTTGTTTTTGCTCGGCATCAATTCGGGGCTGCGTGTCGGAGATCTATTAGCGATCAAAACAAGCGAAATCCAGGGCAAGCAAGTGGTATCGCTGCGCGAAGGCAAGACCGGCAAACGGCGGACGATTCACCTCGGCAACATTTACGACGAACTGGCTGCCTATATTCGCACGTTAGAGGGCGCTCAGTGGCTTTTTCCGAGTCGCAAGGGAAATGGACCGATTACCCGTGTCCAAGCCTACAGACAGCTTCAGAAAGCCGCACAGATGGTCGATATCTCGGTGGGCATCGGAACGCACACCTTACGCAAAACCTTCGGCTATTGGCATTACAAGCAGTTTAAAGACATTGCCGAGCTGCAGAATATCCTCAATCATGCCCATCCGCAAATTACGTTGCGCTACATTGGCATTACCGATGAGCAAATTGAAAGCAATTTAAAAGCGTTTCGCCTGTAAAACTCCCAGACTGGTTTCTGCGGAGTTTTTGTTTATGAAAAAACGTTTTTAAGGGGGTTTTAAGGCGTCTTAGAAACGTTTGCTTGTATGTATTCAATTTCCACCTTCAAAACGCTTTTAGGGTGGTTTCTGTGCGTTTTAAGAGGGTCTAGCGTGTAAGGAACCCCTGTCTTTTTCTAGTAATGGGTTTTGGGGCTTGAAGTTGAAAGGTAACATTTTCGGTCCCATTTATTCCACCACCACCGTCTCGCGCGCGTACGCGTGTTGTTTGGTGGTGTTTAATTACTTTGTTTATTACTTTGTTTTAAGTGTTTTAGAGAGGGTCTGAGCCCTTGGTATGACTGGTTTTAAAGACTTTAAAGGACACACTTTCGGGTTTAAAGGACACACTTTCGGGTTCTAAAGGACACACTTTCGGGTTTAAAGGACACACTTTCGGGTTC
>NZ_JBEYXK010000253.1:0-1034 GCF_040645035.1 Streptomyces sp. NPDC046876
GGCGAAAATACCGAGTGCAATAGTAAACGTATCAACAAATGTATTACGTGTGACACCCATAGTAAAATGCAAACTCGTCGCCAGAAAACCAACGCCGACAATTGAAATAACCGTACGAATCCAGGCTAGGTAGGTACGTTCATTAGCTAGGTGTTGTTGTGGTTTTATTGATTGCAATTCTGACTTTGCTATTAATGGCTACTCAGAGTTACTTTAATTCCTCAGAAATAAATTCATTAGTTGAGCAAGCAGAAGAAAATAATCTTGAATATGAAGTAGTAATCCATAATCAGTTGACTAATTCATACAGCTTTACAGTTCCAACTGATTCAAAAAAATAAACTCAAAAGAGAATCATGAATAAAAGTATCGTATATATTTTATCAGAAAGAAGGAGCTGTTTTTCTAAAAATGAAAAACAGCTCCTTTTATTTCGTTTTGGCTCGTAAGCGATTTTGGCAATTATTTGGTGCTTGCAGCCAAATAATTGCTGAATGATGTAGGGGATTATTCGGTTAAATGGGCTGGCTGCTAAACGGGAAAACGGTTGGCCAACGGCTTGCTTTTTGGTTTCGGGGACGAGCGATCAGCTGCGTGCCGGAAACCTTCTTTTGGGTTTTTGGGGAAGGGTCAAGGGAAAGCATTTCCCTTGTGGGGTTGGGCAACGCCCAAGGTCTTTGGGGGATTGGGGGGCTCCCCAACAAGCTGTAAATGGGTACCATTTACGAAGCTTGCCAACCCTCTATGATGCTGATATACTCGGAGCACACCAACGAGTAGGAAGCAGCATTTCAATCACAGATTGAACAAGGAGGGGCGGTCTTTTTGGGAGAGAACAGGAAAGACAATCGACAGATTAAATTTCGGGTGAACGACCTCGAATTCCAGCAGCTAGAGCAGATGGCTCAAGCTGCTGGAATGAGTGTGCCGACCTTCTGCAAGAAGCAGGCACAAGGGGCGAGAATGACGCCTCCCAAGATTGATCGGGAGGGCGCATTTGAGATGGCTCGGCAATTGCGCGCGATTGGCAACAA
>NZ_JBEYXK010000254.1:0-1032 GCF_040645035.1 Streptomyces sp. NPDC046876
ACGCACACGTAGCGGGCGTCCAGCGGTCGGGCTTTGAACGCCTCCACCTGTTCGCTCATCGCTTTGGTCATATTGGAAAGGGTTTGAGGCGTGTAGTGATGCCCGTACATCTTTTCGATCAGATCCGAAATCTCGGACATCGTGACGCCTTTCTGGAACAGGTGGATGACGAAGGACTCCAGCGTATCGTTCGAGCGCTTGTAGGGTGCGACCGTCTGTTGGTCGAACTCTCCGTTCCGTGAATTGCCGGAATTGAAACCGATGCGGTCGTATTTCTCGTAATCCAGGAAAGCCATCAGTTCCGTTTTCAGGAGCGTGTTGACCGCCGTCTCCAGGTGCTTACGGAAAACTTCGGAGATGTCTTCTTTTTTTACTAGAGCTTGCATAAGTTCTGTTGTAAACTGAGTCATAAGGAAGGCCTCTTTTCTGTGAATCAGTTGTGGTGACTTAATTCTACAAGAAAAGGTCTTCCTTTTTCTATTTATTCATTTACACAACATATTTTACGCTCTCTTAAATCGGCATAGATGAAAACGCATAAAAACTTCTCAAATTCCGAAACGCCAATATCTTCTCTATCGATCAAAATCTCTGATCAAGTACTCCAACGTGGTAAGTTCCACACTTCCTTCAAAAGTGATAAGGTGATAAAACCCCTCATACCCATCCGTTGTTTCAGGAGCTTCTCCCGCAGGAAGCATGCGAGCTAACTCCATCGCGATTTTACTTGAATTGATCAGTTTATTTTTGGCTGTGCCGGGATGAACATTTCTCCCATGAATGGTGATTTTCGCCCCCGCTGCATTAAAACTTTCCCATTCTAATTCCCCAAGTGGGCCCCCATCTACGGTATAAGCAAATTGAGCACCAAAGGTCTCCACGTCAAACTCGCGTGGACCTTTTGAGGTTTCTTCATCGGGCGTAAATGCAATGCGAATCGGTCCATGTTTGATTTCAGGGTGCTGAATCACAAAGGCGATTTTCGCATCATTGCTGATCTTTTTGTAGCGTTCATTTGTAAAAAAGACTTTC
>NZ_JBEYXK010000255.1:0-1016 GCF_040645035.1 Streptomyces sp. NPDC046876
GGTGGCCATCGTAATAATTCAAAATGTCATTCGTTACACTATTGGGGTACATGAAATTCCAGACACCACCGTATACAGCGACCAAGTCACGGAGCCACATTTCGTATTCGTCCAGTAAGCCGGTTCCGATTATGTAATGCCTATTTTAGCAATTATCTTTTGTCTTAATCTTGTAGAAATAATAAAAAAAGTAAAAAAAGAGCAATCCTTCTCGAATAATACATTTTGGTTAACTGCATCTTTTGTATTAATTGTCTGGAGTATTTCAATGACAGCAGCTGGGGGTTTGTAATAGAACTATTCTTCTTAAACAGTCCTATGAAATTAAAATAAGCAACATTCGGATACAATTGTTTAGCGAAATTTTTAAAAAAAGAGTAGTTTTGCTACTCTTTTTCTTAGAATGTCTCTTCTCTAATCGATAGCTGAAATGGATACAATCTCAAGAACTGAGATGCTTCTTCTTTTAACTAAATCCGTGTAAATTAACACTTGATTTCGAAAATCGATGTCAATAATGACTCCTTCATGAAAGTGAAATACCCCTTCTTTCCAGGTTTGAATGCAAACGGTACATCTCCTTTTCATAGCCAGTTCCATTTCTTCTTGGATCAGCTGCAAATCCATTTCCGTTAAATCAGGTTGCGCCACTTTGTCTTCTTTTTCTCGCCATGCTTTGATTAGTTTGAGCCTTTTTGAAGCTGTTATACCCTTTGTTTAGCGCTGGTGAACCCGATTTAGTAGTCTTCGGTTTACGAGGCTTGTTAACTACATACGTCCTATTAACAAAAACGTGAAGTCAGGAGAAACGGCTGCGACGAGCGTACCTGTCGCAAATATGCCCATCGCGGTCAAAAATAAACTGCGCGTCGTAAACTTGCCGATTAAAAACGCGGTGATGGGATGTTGACCCTGCCGCCGCATCACGACCAAAGCGGAGAATATTCAGGCATACAAAAAAATGCTAAGAAACTCGAAAAAACGTTCCAAAGTTTTGGTGTGCGGGCAAAAGTGAC